>JAAYDS010000449.1 GCA_012729155.1 Chloroflexota bacterium
CATCGCCCGCTACCTCGGGCAGAGAAGAGGTGTTGGCGCAGATAACGGGCAGCCCGCACTGCATGGCCTCGAGCACGGGCAGCCCAAAGCCCTCATAGAGCGATGGAAAGGCGAGCACCTGAGCCTGGCGATAAAGCGCGGCCAGCTCGCGGTCGCTCACATAGCCAGTAACGATCACACGCCCCTGCAGATCGCTGGCGTTTGCGCGCGCCAGAATCACGTCACTGAGCCAGCCTGGTCGGCCAGCCAGCACCAGTCGAGCCTCGGCGGGCAGACGCCCCTCGCCAATGAGGCGGGCAAAGGCTTCGAGCAGCACGATCAGATTCTTGCGCGGCTGTAGCGTGCCCACAGCCAGAACAAAGCCTGTGCCCAGGCCCCACCGTGCGAGTGGTGACAGATCATCGCTGGGGTTGCCCAGTAGGTGCAGGTCTCGACCGGCGGGGTGAGCCACCACCACCTTGCGCGCAGCGGTGTTGTAGGCAGCGATCAGATCATTGCGCGTGGCACACGAGTCGACGATGACGCGGCGGGCCACGCGGGCGCTCCAACGTGTGCTCCAGTCAAGATAGAGCCGCTGCCAAAGGGTATGGGCGCCGGGGTAGTGAAGGTAGCCGAGATCGTGCAGGGTGACCACTCCGCGGCGACGGTGCACCAGCGGCAGCACATGCGCCGGCACGAACAGAGCATCAGGCGGATTCTGAAGGAGCTCCAGGCTCAGGCGCAGATGCGTCCACAGCCGCGGCAGGGGGATGATGCGCCACTCGCCAGCGCTGAGGCGCTCCGCGGTCGCAAGAGAGGGCTCTCTGGGAGCATACAGACGAAAGCGATGTGCAGCGCCGATCTCGAGCAGGGCCTCGATCACCCGCAGGCTGTAGTGCTCTGTGCCAGTGAGCTCTGCGGCGACAGCTCGACTGGCGTCAATCCCGATCAGCATCGGTGCGCCAGGTCCGCGCGCCTTCGACGACCAGGGCGATGCCGAGCACTACCAACAGCCAGGGCCAGCCAACCACCACGACGCGCTGCAGGGGTTGTGGAAGCTGCCCTGAACGCAGCCCCAGCACCGCCAGACACACCAGCAGGGCGGCGGCCGCCAGCACCAGGTTGGCCCAGCGGCTACGGTCTAGGAGCCAGGCACCCAGCCAGCCCGCACCCGCGAATGCGATCAGGAGTGGCCAGAGACGGGCGATCGCTGGCCAGCCCGCATAGAGGGTGACGTAGGCGAGAAGCCCGCCGCCTAACAGCAAGGTGAGGCCGAGCCACAGGCCATCTTGTTTGCGTTGTCTGATGCCATCGGCGATCGCCGCGCCGCCACCGACCATGACAACCACCGGCCAAAGCTTCTCCATCGAAGCCCATTGAGCGCCCAACGCGCTCGCCATGGCGAGCGCCCCGAGGATGACCAGGGCCGCTCCGAGCCACAGGTATGTCTTGTGCTTCATCTATCTCCCCCGGTGTTGCTCGGTCTCGCCATTGCTGGCATGCTCAGGCCGTTGCGATGGTGGTCTCATACAACTTCTGAGCCCCGGCGCGCCGCAACGCTGCGCTGATGGCATCGGCTCGCCCTGACGGGCAGAGCACTACGGCACAACCGCCGCCTCCGCCGCCACAGAGCTTGGCGCCCAAGGCCCCAGCCGCGCTGGCCGCCTCAACCAGCGTATCTAGCGCCGGGGTAGACACGCCAAGGAGGCGCAGCAGTGCGTGATTCGCGCTCATCGCCTGGCCCAAACCTGCGAGATCGCCCTGGTCGAGGTGCTCACGGGCCTGGCACACCAGCGCTCCGATCGCTGCGGTCAGGCCATCCACCGTGGCCGCATCGCGCTCACGCCACGCTCGCACCTGGGCAACTGTATCGCGCGTTCTCGACGGCACACCCGTGTCTGCCAACAGCAGGTGTAAAGATACGCCCACAGGCATGAACACCGGTGCGCTGCCCCGGGTGAACCAGACAGGGCGCTCGAACGCGACCACTGTGTTGTCAACTCCGCTTGGATTACCATGATAGTGCATTTCGGCCAGATAGACCAGACGCGAAAGCACGGCGGGGTCGAGCGAGAGGTGCGCATGCGCGGCGATGGCGCGCACGATGGCCGCGCTGGTCGCTGCACTGCTGCCCATTCCGCGGGCCATGGGCACCAATGAACGCAACTCTATCTCAAGATCGATCAGCGGCGGGCCCTGGCCCATGAAAGCGTCGATGGCCGCTTGCGCGGCCAAAACCAGACCGGTCCCACGCTGATCATCACTCTCAGGGGTGAATCGCGCAGCCAGATCAGCGGCGTAGACAGCGGGCCCAGTGCCGGGCGAGCCAGCCCAAACGCGCGCCTGGGCCCGCACATCGACGATGGGCACGGCAATGGCCGGTTGGCCGTACACCACGGCGTGCTCGCCCAACAGAATCGCCTTGCCGCAGGCCGAGCCAGATGCCAATGCGTGTACGGCGTCGCTGCAATCAGTGAGCTGCAACACGCTCCGGCACCGGGCGGAACTTGTAGCCGTACGAGATCAGCCCCTCTGGTCCCTCTGCGCGCAAGCGGCGCGTCACCATCTCGACCGGCATACCTACATAGACATCCTCAGGCTCGACATCGGTAAGCTGCGCGGTGAGGAGGGGCCCTTCCTCAAGCTGCACCAACGCAACCACATAGGGTGCATAGTGCTCATAAGCATCGGGCGCCGTGTAGACCTCTGAGAACGAGTACACTGAACCCACGCCACCATAGTGATAGGGTTCTTTGGCCGGCCCATGGCAAGAGGGGCAGATGTCTCTCGGGGGAAAGAGCATCGCCTGGCAATGCGGGCACTGCTCGCCCACCAGAGCCAACCGTTGTCGCCGTGTGCGCCAATGAGAAGAGCTGCTCATACCGACTCCTTTACCAACATCGCTCGAGGATGTGTGTGAAAACGTTCGCTCCGCTGCCACCGATGTTCTGCGTCATCGCCAGGCTGGCGCCCTTGATCTGATTAACGCCAGCCTCGCCGCGCAACTGCAGACAAGCCTCCACCACCTGGTACAGCCCCGTAGCCCCTACAGGGTGACCGCGCGCCTTGAGCCCACCCATGGTGCTCATGGGGTGGGCGGCGTGCAGCGCGATAGCGCCCTCTTTGGCTAGCCCAACGCCGTGGCCCCGAGGGGCAAGGCCGCAGGCCTCGATGCTCAGCGCTGACATGATCGTGAAGGCATCATGTAGCTCAAACAGGTCCACATCCTGTGGGCCCACGCCGGCCTCGGCGTAAGCCCGTCCGGCCGAGAGAGCCGCCGCGTCGAGTACCAGCGGGTCGCGACGGTCATGCAGCGCCACCGCATCGGTGGCGCTGGCAGAGGCGCGGATACGCACCGGCTTACGCGGTGGTTGTCCAGCCAGGTCAGCGGGCATCACCACCACCGCGGCGGCGCCATCTCCGATGCCTGCCGAATCGAGCAGGCTGATAGGCGCCGCGATGAGACGCGCTGTGGCGAATTGCTCAGGCGTGATGGGCCGCTGGAACATGGCCCAGGGGTTGCCTGCCGCGTTCGCATGGGCGTTGACGGCGAACCCTCCAAAGTCCTCGCGCCGATAGCCATACTGGTGCATGTAGCGCTGCATGAGCAGCGCGTTGAGGGCGACAAAGCTCACGCCCTGCTCCGCCTCGTAGACGGCGTCGGCGGCAGTGGCCAGGGCCGTGGTGACGCGGTCGGAGCGACTTTCGGTCATCTTTTCGACACCACACGCCACTGCCACATCGCACATGCCGCCAGCCACCGCCAGGTAAGCCAGGCGCAGCGCGGCAGCAGCGGAGGCGCAGGCGGCCTCGATCTTGAACGCCTCGATGCCACGCAAGCCGGCATAGTCGGCCACCAGCGCCCCCAGGTTCTCTTGCAGCGACAGCTGGCCCGAAAGCATATTGCCCACAAACAGCATCTGCGGCCGCTCGACCTGCGCGTCATTCAAGGCAGAAACCACCGCGTCGACTGCCATGTCACGCAAGGAGCGATCCCAGTGCTCGCCGACAGCGATCTGCCCGATACCGGCTATACAGACATCTCTCACGTTGAACCCTATTCCATCACAATCTGGCCGCGGTAGCGGAGGTAGGTGGCATAGTCAATCTGACGTTGACGTGCGATATAGTCGCGCACGGTTGACGCCAGCTGCTGACGTTCGGGCAGCAGTGGGGTGGTGATCCACCCAAAGGCGTCGCTGCCCGCGCCAGAGCCGAACGACACCTGCAGAATGCGCTGCTCTGGAGCCGCTCCGTCTAGCGCCGCCACGAGCCCCAGCAACGACGAGCCCGCGTAAGCGTTGCCGATCTCGGGCGATAGCAGCCCCAGGGCCATTTGCTGGCGCGACAGCCCAAGCTGCTGGCCCGCCTGCGTCGGAAAGCGCACATTGGGCTGGTGAAAGACAGCGTGAGCCAGCTCGTCTGGGCGCCAGCCCAGCTCGGCGAGCAGTTCTCGGGCTGCGGCCAAGCTATGGGCAAAGTAGGCCGGCTGTCCTGTAAAGCGGCCCGCGTGCTCAGGGTAGGTGCGGCCTGGGCGTCGCCAGAAATCGGGCGTGTCGGTGACATAGGAGACCGAGCCCTCACAACGCGCCACTGCCTCTTCAGCGGGGCCTACGAGAATGGCCGCACCGCCAGCCGCCGCCGTGTACTCGAGCGCGTCGCTCGGTTTTCCCTGGGCCGCGTCCATGCCGATAGCCAGGCCATAGCGAACCATGCCCGAGCCCACCAGACCCAACGCAGCCTGCAATGCTTCGGTGCCCGCCTTGCAGGCAAACTGCCAGTCGGCGGCCAAAACGTGCGGCACGGCACCAATGGCCTCGGCGACGATCGTTGACGTGGGTTTGACGGCGTAGGGGTGAGACTCGGACCCCACCCAGACGGCGCCGATTTGAGCAGGGTCGATGCCGGCGCGGTCCAGGGCGTTACGCGCCGCCTCGATGGACATGGTAACGGTATCCTCGTCAAGGCCGGGCACGGCCTTGCTGCTGACGGGACCGTCTTCGCCGCCAGATGGCCATAGGCGCGAGATCTCGCTGGCGGGCAAGCGGTAGCGGGGCACATAGCCACCATAGCCGACGATGCCAACTGGTAGAGCCGGGCGCATCAGCATGGCGCCTCGCTTTGGGCGAGGGCCTGCCCGCGGCGCGCGTGCAAGCGCATATGCCCCTGCTGAATCCCCTCGGTGGCCAGGGCACGCAGCGCGGCCAGGTTCTGCACCAAGCCGGTGGCGGCCATCACCTCGGCCAGTTCTGAGGCACGGGCGATGCCCATCATGCGCAGACAAAGCTGCGCCTGCGGGTGCGCCCTGGTGGCGCCACCGACGACGCCCACAGCCAGGGGTAGTTCGAGCATCCCCACGAGCTGGTCGCCCTGGAGCGTCCACGTCGATAGCGGCCCGTAGACACCATTTCGCGAGGCATAGGCATGAGCGCCAGCCTCGATTGCCCGCCAGTCATTCCCAGTGGCCACCGCCACCGCGTCTATGCCGTTCATAATCCCCTTGTTGTGCGTAACGGCGCGATGCACATCGACCTCAGCAAAGGCAGACACCTCGGCGATGCGACGAGCCACGACGGCGCCGGCCATATCGGCGGTTGCCAGGACCGCCACGGGCACCTGGCAGCTGGCACACACCACGCGTTCATCGGCCAGGTTGCTCAGGATGCGAGCCACCGCGCGCCCGCCAGTCAGCCGCTCGACCAGTGGTGCGACCGCCTCCATAGAGGTGTTGACGGCGTTCGCGCCCATGGCATCGCGAACGTCTATGGCGGCCTGCACGATGAGCATGTCACCCTCTCGCGAGGTGACGCTGCGCCACGACCAGGCACGCGTGCCGCCCCCCAATGAACGCAGGGTGGGGTGTGGCTCATCAGCAGCCGTTGTGAGCGCATCACGGGCGGCGGCCAGGGCCTGGCACGCCAAAGCGAGATCAGGCACATCCATGACTTGCAGTTGCCCGAACATCAGAGCCGGGCTGGCCTGGCAGAGCACGCCACCGCCGGCGCGCGCGAGCAGAGCGCCATGGCTCATGCCGGCTACAACCGAGGGCTCTTCAGTAACCATGGGCACCAGCACGTCACGGCCATTCACGCGCAGGTTCGCGCCAACGCTCAGAGGGAGTGACCAAAGACCCACGACGTTCTCGCCAAGCCTTTCCGCCAGGTCGAGCGATAACCCACCCGAATCGAGGGCTGGTAAAGCGTCGGGCGCGAGCGCCCTCGACTCCACCAGCGACTGGCGGCGCTCAGCAATGCTCAAACGGTGAAACCCGGACAGTCGTGAGTTCATCCTCTCCCTGCCATGCGCATTCGGGGCACGATGCGTCTGTAGCATAACCCCGCAGCACTGTCAGAAACTGTCAGAGCCCCCCAGAATGCTGGCAAGCAGGATGGTGTGGGCCAAGTGGCATGAGGCTATGAGATGGATTTGCGTATCAGGGGCAGAGGAGAGGCGTATGCAGTGGCGTAGGGACGAGGCGTGGCCTCGCTCCTACGCCACTGCGGCTGACGATAGCCCGGGCTTTAGGCCTCGGGACCGCCATAGTCCTGATCGTCGGCAGCGCCGCTATCACCCAAAAGCTCAACGTCGCCACCTGATTCGATCTGTTGGTTGAGTTCGGCTTCGATATCCTCGGCCGAGCCATATGCGGCCGTAGGGGCAGGCCGCGGGGCGCGGGGTTCACCGAAAGTCGGTGGCAGGGCGCTGTCGGCCGCCACCTGGCCAATCAAGTCTGCCGTCACCAGTTCGGCGTAGAACGACGTAAAAGCGACGCCCACGATGCACACCAGCGATCCGATAGTGCCAGCCAACATCTGGGCTACGATGATCATCAGCAGCACAACCACATAGTCGCCCAAACGCTGACCGATGGCCTTGAGCAGGGTGCGAAATCGAAAGAACGCTGCAAATTCATCGCTGAGGGCATAGTGTGCGCGGGCCATGGGGTAGATGATGGCAACGAACAGCCCCCAGAGCGAGGTGAGACAGGTCAGGCCAAAGCAGCAGAGCACCAGTGGGTTCCCGTCGCCGCTGTCCATCCATTCACCGGCCACGCCCGACGCAATGATGCCGGGGATCAACGGTAACAGCAGAATGGCAAGAGCGAGCGTCTGCAAGAGACCCTTGACCCAGTCTTGGCCCAGCTGATCCCATTCTGGAAGGGTAGGCTCTTGGCCGCGGGCGCTGGTGCGCAGAACGCGGAGCGCATAGCCCATATTGGCAAAGTTAAGGATGGGCACAAAGTTGATCAGACCACCGATGATGAGCTTCTTGGGCCAGTCTTTGTCTTCGAACACATAGCTGAATGATCTTCCGATGTCCACGGTGCATCTCCTTCTACTCGGGTCCGCGTTCCCAGTGTGATACTATTGTAGCGAGTCTTGAAGGCGGGCTCAAGAGGCTGTTAGCCTAGGCTCCCATCATGGAGCGCAGCCACGCCAAAACCGACATCTGCGCCAGCGCAACCCCAACGCCCAGGGGCCAGAACCAGCGGGCGCGCAACGATACCCAGCGCTCAAGGGCAATGGTCACAAGCAGTCCGTTGGCAGCGGCCAAAAGCGTGAGCGCCGCAGTGAACAGCAGCACATCTCTGACGCCCACCCATGGCAACAGCACGATCACTAACAGGCCGCCTGCCGCTGCCAGGCATGGCCCCACCAACGACACCAGCCGCGAGGCCACCGGTTGAGTGCAAGTCGTGTCAATCGGCTTGAACACGAGCCGCAGGGTTGGGTAGAGCGATAGGCCCAGCGTGAGACCCATACCAGCGCCTGTGAACAGACGGAGCGCGTTGCTGGGCTGATAGATGGCCCAGCCTGACAGCAGATGCAGCAGTGAGTTGCTTCCATCCAGTGCCCACAGCACCATGAACGCCAGCAGCATCAAAGCCGCCGGGCCATCTGGCAAGCCGCAACGCTGGCTTTTGCGCCGGGCGAGAGCAAGATACAGCAGGGCTGACGCGCCGGCCACGTGCATTCCAGTGCAACGCGCGCAGAGGGGTAAGGCCTGGCCATAGGGAGACAGGCTGTGCGCCGGCAGCTGGTGACAGAGCCCACCGAGGGCTCGGATGATGAAAGCGAGCATGGGGACAGTATAGCGCGATGAGATGGCGGCGACGAGGAGTCACGTGCTGCGCGCCTGTTGGCCGTAGGCTGACTGTTGGTGGTAGAATCAGCGGTCAGGAGAGAACACGATGATCACGCTTGACGAGTTGCTCGCGGGTACCGGTGGCACACTCGAGCAGCCTGGCCCAACGGCCTGGGCAGGGTTTGGATTTGACTCGCGGCGCACGGGCGCCGATGAGCTCTTTGTGGCGCTCGCCACCACAACCGGCGATGGGCACGACCACATCGAGGACGCCATCGCTGCCGGAGCAACGGGGGTGCTCTGCCATCAACCGGTGAGAGCTCGAGAGGGCGTGGCCGTGATCTATGTGCGTAACACGGCTGAGGCTCTGCTATCGTATGGGCGACACCTGTTGACCAGCCGCCGGATGGTGGTGGCGGCCATCACGGGGAGTGCGGGAAAAAGCACTACCAAAGAGCTACTAGCCAACATGCTCGAGCAGCGTCAGGCAGTGTTTCGCCCACCCGATAGCTACAACGGCCGGCTGGGCCTGCCCATAGCCCTGGGAGCGCTGAGGCCCGAGCAGACTTTGGCCGTGCTCGAGTTGGCGGCCGATTCATTGGGCGAGATCGATGAGCTAGCGGCGCTAGTGCAACCAAGCGTCGCGGTTATCACACATATCGGCGACAGTCACCTCGCGGCCTTTGGCTCGCGCGAGACGACCGCGCGCGAGAAAGGCAGGCTACTGGCCCACCTCAGCTCGGGCGGGGTTGCCGTGCTCAACGCCGACGACGCTCTGGTTGGCGCCATGGAGACGCCGCAGGATGTACGGCGCGTGTTAGTGGGGCGCAGTAGGGGCTGCGACTGGTGCATCAGGGGCTGTGAGTCATCATGGGCCGGCGTGCGCCTGGAATTGTGGGCAGAGGGGCGCGAGATCGTTCTCGAGACGCCCCTTCTGGGGACGCATCAGGCGACCCTTGTCGCCTGTGCCGCAGCAGCCGCCCGAGCACTTGGCGCTTCATGGGAGGCCATCTCTGCGGCTGTGCGAACTTGTGGGCCTCTGCCTGGCCGCCTGGTGCCTCTGCCCGGTGTTCGGGCAAGCAGAATCGTTGACGACAGTTACGGCGCGAGCCCCACTGCGGTTGAGGCTGCACTCAAGACGGTTGGCGAGCTGCCGGCGCGGTCGCGTACCTTGGTGTTGGGCGACATGGCCGATCTAGGCGACGCCGCGATTCGCATGCACGAACAGGTGGGGCGTTGGGCAGCGGCACGCGTCGACCGGCTGGTGACGCTTGGCGATCTGGCTGCCCATGCGGGCCTGGCAGCGCGCGAGGTGGGGCTGGATGCGTCACGCATCACCATCTGCCATGCACCCAGCGATGCCATCGCGGCTGCTCGCCGCGATGTGGGCGAGGGCGACGTGATCCTGGTCAAGGGGAGCGCTGCCAGTCGGATGGAAGAGGTAGTGCGGGCGCTGATGGCCACGCCCACCGATGCGCCCAGGCTGCTGGCTCGTCAGCATCGCGCCTATGGACTGGCGCACACCGCCATGCCCGAACGCCCTGCTTGGCTCGAGATCGATATGGAGGCTGTTGCCGAGAACGTCCGCACCTTGAGGGCCCTGGTCGGCCCCAGCGCGGGGATCATGGCGGTGCTCAAGGCCGATGGCTATGGGCACGGCGCCGTGAGGGTAGGGCGAACAGCGCTCAACAATGGGGCCACATGGTTGGCCGTGGCCTCGCTCAATGAGGCGTTGCCGCTGCGCGAAGCGGGCCTACAGGCGCCGATCCTTGTCCTCGGGTATCTGCCGCCCTGGCAAGCGCGTGCCGCGGTGCAGCACAGCGTGGCTGTGGCTCTTTACGATCTGCGAGTTGCCCGGGCGCTATCGGCGGCCTCGCAAGATGTGGGGCGGCCCGCCATGGCGCACATCAAGATCGAGACTGGCATGGGCCGCCTGGGTGTGCAGCCAGAGGATCTGGCCGCTTTTGCGCAGGAGGTCGGCGCCATGCCTGGCCTGGTGGTCGACGGCGTGTTTAGCCATCTCTCTACCGCAGATGAAGATGATCTCAACTATGCGCTGTGGCAGATCGAGCGCTTTGACCGTGCGGTGGCGGTACTGCGCGCTGCCGGCATTGCGCCATGCTGGGTGCACCTGGCCAACAGCGCCGCCACCATCCGCCTGCCGCAGAGCCGCTACAATCTGGTGAGACCCGGCATCGCGCTCTATGGCCTTGCGCCCTCGGCTGCGACACCGCTGCCCACAGACTTGAGGCCCGCTTTGAGCTTCAAGTGCCAGGTAGCGCAGGTGAGAGCGGTGGCGCCAGGGACGGCGGTGGGCTATGGCCGCACCTACATCGCCACACAGGCCCGTCACATCGCGGTGATCCCGGTCGGCTATGCCGACGGTTTTCGGCGTGGCCCATCGAACTGGGGGCACGTTCTGGTGCACGGTCAGCGTGCGCCGATCATCGGACAGGTGTGTATGGATCAGACCATGATCGATGTCTCCGAGATTGCCGGCGTGCGGGCAGGCGACACGGTGGTGTTGATCGGGCGTCAGGGTGATGAGGCGATCACGGTCGAGGATGTCGCCGCGCGCCTGGGCACGATCAGCTATGAGGTGGTAGCGGCCATTCTCGCACGTGTGCCTCGCATGGCCTAGATTGACCACAGCAGGCAAGGTGCTAAGCTATCTATGTGAAGGTGCAAGACAGCACAGCAGCGCAAAGGTACTGGGGGAGGAGCCATGCCAGCAATTTCCATCCGGCCCGGCATCTACTGGATCGGCGTCAACGACCGCACCACCGACCTGTTTGAGGGCATGTGGCCTATCAGTCAAGAGGGCGTATCTTACAATAGCTATCTGATTCTTGATGAAAAAAAGGTGCTCATCGACCTGGCCCACAGCGGCTCAGGGAGCGCCCTCTTGCAGCAGCTATATGACCTTATCGACCCCACCGAACTCGACTATGTAGTGCTCAACCACTTAGAGCCAGACCATACCGGCGCTATACGTCTGTTGCGCAACCTTGCCCCTAATGCCGAGTTCCTCATGTCGGCCAAGGCTGTGCCGATGCTCGAGGCATTCTATGGCATCACAGAGCGGGTGCGCGCCGTGGCCGACGGCGAGGAGCTGCGTCTGGGCGCCAAGACACTCCAGTTCCTCGCGGCGCCATTCGTACACTGGCCCGAAACGATGGTCACCTACGAAAAGGAGAGCAAGGTGCTCTTTTCGTGCGACGCATTCGGCGGCTATGGCGCCCTGCGGGGCGCGGTGTTTGATGGTGACTGTGCCGACATGCCTTTTTACGAGCGCGAGTCGCTCCGCTACTATGTCAACATCGTCGCGCGTTTCAGTGGGCCCGTGCTCAAGGCCATCGACAAGCTCAGCTCGATCCCCATCAACACGATCGCGCCATCGCACGGCCTCATCTGGCGCGAAGACCCCGACCGTATCCTGTCGTTGTACGAGCAGTGGGCCAGGCTGGCCACCGAGCCCGCGCCCGCAGGCGTAACGCTACTGTATGGCTCGATGTATGGCAACACCGAAGCCCTGATGAATGCCGTGGCCGAGGGCGTCTCGCGCACCGGCATGCCGCTCGACATCTTTGACGTGGCGCGCACACACAGCGGCTATATCCTGCCCTCGCTGTGGACCAAGTCGGGCGTGCTGGTGGGCGCGCCCACCTACGAGGTGTCGCTCTTCCCACCGATGGCCCAGACGCTGCATATGGCCGAACACAAGCGCATCATGAGGCGCAAGGCGGGCTATTTCGGGAGCTATGGCTGGAGCAAAGGCGCCTTCCGCGAGGCCCAGGCGATCACCGCCAAGCTCGACTGGGTGTGGGGTGATCCGCTCGAGGTGAACGGTGGCCCAACGCGCGACGCTCTCCGAGAGGCCGAACGCTTTGGCGAGGCCTTTGCGCGGTCGCTCATGGACTAGCCAGACTCTCTGCACAGGATGTGCCACGGCGATGCTGTTCGACCGTAAGGGTAACCTGCATATACACACCACCTGCTCTGATGGGACTGGAACGCATGAGCAGGTGGCTGCCGCGGCGCAGCAGGCGGGGCTGTCGTGGGTGATCGTCACCGACCACAACGCAGCGCCTTTGCACGAACAGGGCTGGCGCCAGGGCGTGCTGCTGCTCATCGGGCAAGAGCTGCACGACCCGCAGCATCCGCACCAGAATCACCTGCTGGTGCTGGGGGCCAACGCAGACTTGGCCGCGTTCGCCAGCGACACCGAGCAGCTGTTGGCCAAGGCCATCGCTGCCGGCGGCTTTTGCGTCGTAGCGCACCCCTACGAGCACAGTGGCGCCTATGCAAACGAGCCTGAGATCGACTGGGAACGTTGGGATCTGGCCGATCGCGTCCACGGCCTGGAGCTGTGGAACTATATGTCCGAGTTCAAGGCGCACCTGCCCAACGCCTTGAGCGCCTTGACGCTGGCCCTGGAGCCGCGCCTCGCCATGCAGGGCCCCTTTGGCGAGACGTTGGCTCGCTGGGATCACCTCTTGGCCAGACGGCCCTGCTTGGCTCTGGGGGGCAGCGATGCCCACGCCACCGAGTATGCGCTCGGACCGCTGAGGCGCAGAGTGTTTTCGTATCAACACCTGTTCGGCGCTGTCAACACCCATGCCCTCGTGGAAGGCGAGTGGAGCGGCGCCGTCGCAAGCGATGCGGTGAGGCTCCTTGATGCATTGCGCGCGGGGCGCTGCTATGTGGCCTATGACGGGCTGCATGAAGGCACAGGCTTTCGCTTTGCGCTGTACAGCCAGGCCGGCCATGTTCACCACATGGGCGAGAGCATCGCCTGGCCCGTGGCAGGCGAGCTGGTGGTGTGCACACCCGCCCGCGCGAGAATTGAGCTCTGGCACGATGGGCAGGTCAGGGCGCGAGCCTCTGGCAGGACGCTGGAATGGCCCCTGAACGCGCCGGGTGTCTATCGTGCCGTGGCCTACAGGCGCTTTCTGGGGCGCTGGCGAACCTGGCTCATCAGCAACGCCATCCGCCTGGTCGACGGCGCTGAGGCGAGAGTTGGCGTTGGCGCCTCAAGTGCCTAAGATGGCCCTGCCGGGCAGATGCCGGCAACTCTGGGCGGACGAGGACATGCTATGTCGGGCGTTGTGGCTGGGCTTTTGTGCGCGGCGTCTTGGGCCATCGGCTCGGTGATGATGCGCGACCTCTCGCGCAAGCTTGATCCATTCACCCTGAACGCGCCGCGGTCCACAGTGGGCGGCCTGGCCATGCTTGCGATCACCTTCTTGACGGGGCGCAATAGCGGGTATGGCGCCATCAGCGCTGTGCAGCTTGTCTACATGATCGGCAGCATGCTGGTGGGAGGCGGCATTGGCGACACGCTTTATGTGTTCTCGCTCAAGCGCATCGGGGTGTCGCGGGCCTTTCCCATCAGCAGCGTCTATCCCGCCATCACCGTGCTGTTGGGCGTGTTCTTTCTGGCCGAGTCGCTCTCGCTGCGCCTGGTCGCAGGGGTGTTGCTGGTAGTGGGGGGAGTGGTGCTGATATCGTACCAGCCACGCCGCCAGGCACTGCCTGATGACAGCGCCGCCAAGGGTGTGGCGGCCGCGCTCGGCGCAGCGTTGATGTGGGCGGCCTCAGCGATTATGATGGCGCCCGGCATTCAGGGGCATGACACCATCATGGTGGCTTCGATCCGTGTTACAGCGCTCGCCCTCGCGCTATGGGGAGTTGTGGCGGCACGCAAGACAGGTGGCCTCCTCAAGCAGCTTTGCTGGCGCGAGTGGGCCATCGTCGTGATAGGCGGTCTCATCGGCTGGGGCCTGGGCAGTGTGCTCTTTGTCGAGACAGTCGCCGCTCTGGGGCCATCCAAAGCAGCCATCATTACGAGCACATCGCCTCTCTTTGCCTTGCCGCTTAGTCTCTTGTTCCTAAAAGAACGCCCCACCTGGCTGGTGCCAGTGGGCACAGGGCTGGCTGTGGCTGGGTTAATCCTTGTCTCTTGACGGGTCTGCTGCTATGATCTTGAGGAATGGCCAGCAGACAGGTGTTGCCTGCCTGAGAGGAGCTCAACCCTATGACCACACCCGCAGTCAGACCCAACATCGTCTTTTTCTTCACTGACCAGCAGCGTGCCGACACGGTAGGCTGCTACGGCAGCCCCCTGAACCTGACGCCAAACCTTGACGCCATGGCGTCTCAGGGCATCCGGTTCGACCTGGCCTTTACGGCGCAACCGGTCTGTGGCCCGGCGCGGGCCCTGCTGCAGACCGGCGTGTATCCCACCGTCACAGGATGCTTCCGCAACGGCATTGCGCTACCCCAAGATGCCACTACGTTGGCGCATCACCTCAAGGGCGCAGGCTATGAGGTGGGCTACATCGGCAAGTGGCACCTGGCCGGTTTGCGCCCGAGCGATCATCAGGCAGTGACGCCCGAGCGACGTGGTGGCTACAGCGACTATTGGCTGGGAGCCGACTTGCTCGAGTTCAGCTCGCAGCCCTATGGCGGTGGTTACTATGACGCTGAGGGGTGCTTTGTCCCCTTTAACAAGTATCGTGTTGACGCGCAGACCGACCATGTGCTCGACTATTTGCGCACGCGCGATGGGCAGAGGCCCTTTTTCCTGTTCGTCTCTTACCTGGAGCCACACCACCAGAACGACCTGAACCGGTACGTGGCGCCAGATGGCTACGCCGACCGATATGCCGATGCACCCGTGCCGGGCGACCTCGTCGGACACGAGGAGGGCGACTGGGCCGCTAACCTGCCTGACTATTACGGCATCTGCCACAGCATCGACGAGAACCTGGGGCGCGTCCAGAGCGAGTTGCAGCAGCTGGGCCTGGCCCAAGACACGCTGGTCATCTACACCAGCGACCATGGTAGCCACTTTCGCACGCGCAATA
>JAAYDS010000076.1 GCA_012729155.1 Chloroflexota bacterium
ACCACGTCGTTAGGCCATTTGATCTGCGCTGGCACACCCGTCAGCGCCGCAATGGCGCGGACCGCCCCCAGGGTGCAGACCATGGTGGCACGCTGCGCCAGCATCGGCGTCAGGGGTGGGCGCAGCAGCAGCGTCAACAGCAGCGCCGTACCCGGCGGGGCAAACCAGCGCCGGCCCAGGCGCCCCTTGCCGGCCACCTGATGGTCGGCGATGACCAACGCACCGTCGGGCGCGCCCGCCCGCGCCAAACGCACCGCCTCATCGTTGGTCGAGCCAATCTCGTCGTAATAGTGCAGCTCACAGCCCAACAGTCGTGTATCGAGACGCACCCGAATGGCCTCTGCCGAAAGCGCTATGTCCATGTCTGGCTGTGGGCTCGGCATGGTTCAGGCGTCCTGCAGACGAGCGCGGGCCTCATCGAGCGCCAGCAGCCGCGCTGGCCCGCCCACCCCCCCAGAGACGACCTCATGGTCACCCAGGGCCATGATCTCGCGGGCCACATCGCCGGCATGATCGCGGTGCGTCAGCAACACCGTCGTTGGCCCGGTATCGGTCGAAAAGTACACCGGCAGCCCCTCGGAGCGCAGGCGATTGCACAGCCGAAAGAGCGCGATGTTCTCGGGCTCCCAGGCAAAAAGCTTGTGCTCGCGATCGGCCGACATGGTAACGCCGTGCAGGCGAATGCTGTCCAGTTCGGCAAGCTGGCCAAGGGTGCGCCAGTCTCCCGAGCGCACGGCGGCCAGGCATTCGAGCACCTCGGCCTCGCGTTGGCGCATCCAGGTGGCGAAAAAGGGGCTATGCGGGGCGTCGCGGTGGGCCTGTTCGGTGGCCAGGCCGATGCGCGAATCGATGGGCACGGTGAGCAGGGCCAGATCGCCCAACTCGTGGCGCGTGTCGAGCCGGAGTGCAAAGCTGTCCTCATGCGATGCGCCAGGGTATGAGAGCCACAGCGATACACCGCCCGTGGCGCTACGGCAGCCCGAGCCGGCCAGCAGGCGTGCCATGCAGCTCAAGAAGCGGGTGTTGCTCACCGCCTCTGCGCCCAAGGCCGCGGCCAGCGCTGCCATGGCCAACGCCGCCGAAGCCGAGGCGCTGGTGCCCAGGCCTTTGCCCGTGTGGCTGGCGCGCACCACGTTGCGCGTCTCGACGGTGGCCGCGCTCGAGATGCCGCTCAAAGCGCGTACGGCCGCCAGCGTGTCGACCACCCGCGCCAGCGCGCGCCCTTGCACCTCGGAGCCGTTCATGATCAGACGGTCGCTCGCCTGCGAGGGCAGGAATGAGACCAGCGTGACCGTGTGAGCGGCATCGTTGTTCACCGAAATCGAGGGCAGGTAGGCGATACGGTGCGCCCAGTCTGACAGGCCGTGGTATTTGAGCACGCCCTGAATGGGATAGGCCAGCGCAGCCGCCTGGCCATCGGGCCTGCCCTTGGGGCGTTCAGCGGGATAGGGCGACACCACATAGCCACGCCGCGACAGCTCGGCCAGCAGCCGCTCGTGGGCTGTACGCATCTCGGTGGCCAGTTCAGCAAAGCCGGCAGGAACCAGCGTCATGTGCACCTCACCTCACAACAACAAGACGACGCCGAGATTATAGGGTCGGCTCGCCCACACCGCCAAGCCGCTGCATTTGGCGGCGCAAACAGCGGATGCTAGACTCGACGTCAGTCTACACTGCAGGGGGTGTGCATGGTCAATGCACTGCTGATCCATCCCGCCGACACCGTGGCTGTGGCCCTGCGCGATCTGGCGGCGGGCGAGCAGTTGACCGCCCGTGACGCCGATCTGGGGGGCGTAGTCGCTCACGAGGCGGTGCCTTTTGGTCATAAGGTGGCCGTGCGTCCGATTGCGTCTGGCACCCAGGTCATCAAGTACGGGGCGCACATCGGCCTGGCCACTCGTGACATCGCCCCTGGCGAACATGTGCATACCCACAATCTGGTTAGCGTGCGCGGGGCGGTGCAGCGATGAGCGAACGAACCTTCATGGGCTACCG
>JAAYDS010000077.1 GCA_012729155.1 Chloroflexota bacterium
CGAGCCCATCATCAACGTGGCCTCGGTTTCGAGCGACACGGTTGATCTGGACAGCGACAACAACGAATCTGCCGTCACTACACCGGTCGATGGCTTTGCAGACCTGCGAGCCATCAAGTTCGGTAAACCCGAGGCGTTTGTGCGGGCTGGTGAGGAGCTGACCTACACGATCCTGGTCGACAACCTGGGCACGGGCGTGGCGCATGGCGTCAAGCTGGTCGATAGCCTCGATTCTAACGGGGTGTTCGAGCTGCAGAGCGTCGAGTCTAGCCTGCCGGTGGTTGAGGATTTGGCGTCTCTGCAGCAGCAGTTCACCAAGAGCGGCAGCTTTACGCTGACGCTTGCTGATGATCTGCCCATCACCTTGGGGCAAGCGCCGTGGCGCATCACCACGATCGTCATGGCTAATGACGATCAGACCATCAACAACTGCGTGGTGGTCAGCGGCGACGACTTTGATCCCGATGTGGAGAACAACCGCGCCTGCGCCGAGCACGACATCACCAATGTCGCTGATCTGGGCGTAGACAAGACCGCGGTCGGCGAATCGCAGATCATGGGAGAGCCCGCTGGCACCGTCGAGCTGACCGAAGGCCGTGTGACGGCTGGCCAAGCCCTGTTCTACTCGATTACGGTGACCAATAGCGGGCCGTCAATCGCAGAGAACGTGGTGCTGCATGATGATCTGCCGGTCGGCGTCGAGTTCGTCGAGGCGGATCCGGCCGCTGATACGAGCCAACTGCCTGGCAAGTTGATCTGGAATCTCGGCTCGCTCGCCAGCGGTGATGTGGTCGAGATCGAGGTCAAGGTGTTGGTGCCCGCGCACGTGCCGCAAAGCACCGTGTTGCGGAACACCGCGGCAGTGATGAGCGACATCTTTGACCAGAACAACAGCAACAACACCGCCTCGGCAGAGGCCATCGTCGAAGCGTATGCGGACATCGTTCTCACCAAGTGGAGCGAGCCCGAGACGGCGATCTTTGGGAACGACATCGAGTACCACATCGTCGTCGAGAACCTGGGCCCGAGCGATGCTGGTCTCGTCAGGATCAGCGATCTGCTGCCCGAGGGTATCGATGGCGAAAAGTGGGAGTACACCACCGATGGTGGCCTCACCTTCACCAGGGGCTATGGCAACGTCAATGTCACGCTTGACATGCCCGTGGGCCAGGTGGTCGAGATGAGCGTCACGGGTATCGTGAATACCTACGCGACGTTCACCAACACGGCGTGCGCCAGCTCTAGAGAGGTGGTCGACCCTGTGGCAGATAACAACTGCGACCAGGTCGAGAACCGCCAGACGCTGGTGTTCTATCCCATCGAGATGCGCGGCACAACCAACACCTCGCATCGCGCCGACATCACCGTCTCCAAGATCGTGGCCACGCCAAGCTATGTCGAGGTCACGGTCACCAACGTCGGCAACCGGCCGTTGCTCGAGCCGTTCTGGGTGGACTTTTACGTCAGCCCCGATCCGGTCCCGACGGCTGTGAACCAGATCTGGGAGAACCTGTGCGCGCCTGGCATGGGCTGGGCGTGGCGCGTGACGGGCGATGACGGCCTGCCGCTAGACCCCGGCGAAAGCCTGGTGCTGGTGGTTGACGACACCGACAGCGATCTCTTCCCGCTGGCGCAGGGCCTGACGGTCTGGGCGCAGGCTGACTCGTGGAATCCCAACTCTGAATGGGGTATGGTCCTCGAGCAGGACGAGATCCAGGGTCTGCCATACAACAACATCCGCTGGTCGACGGTCGGGCGGGTCTGGGGCTATGACGGGATCGCTCGCACGAGCGACGACGTCATCCGCTCTGGCGCCCTCTCGAGCGCCGCAGCCGATGGGTTGCCTCCGCGCCCCTAGTGGCGTGAGCGGCTGACTCGCAAGAAAACACAGCGCGCCTGGCTCATCAGCCAGGCGCGCTGTTGCCTGCGAGTGCTCAGCCCAACAGGGCCCTGATGCTCTCTGCCACAGCGTGGCCCAAGGCGGCATGCCCCTTGGCGTCGAGGTGGATGCCATCGATCGGGCTGCTGTCGACCACTGTGCTGGCGTCGAGCAGGGCGCAACCCCTGGCGCGCGCCACGCGCGCGAATTGTTCGCCCAGGCGCAACGACTCGGCTGTGGCCCCGCGGAACATGTCGGCATAGTCGCTGAGCGTGCTCAACGGGGGTGGGGCCACTAGAAGCACCTTGGGGGCGCGTCCATCTGGCCCTGTGCTGCTGCCACAGACGATGTCGACCAGCGCGCCAGCGCCCTCGGCTACGTCATAGGCCGTCAACGAAAAGCGGTGTTTGAGATCGTTGGTGCCCAACATGATCACCACCACCTGCAACGGCGTATGGCTGGCGAGGCAAGGGATGAGGTACTCGCGGCCATTCTTGTGGCCCTCAATAGGATCGTCCCACACAGTGGTGCGGCCACACAGCCCCTCTTCGATGATGGTATAGCCTGGGCCGAGGGCGCGTTGCAGCACCCCGGGCCAGCGCACCTCGGGCGCAAAGCGCCCGCCCGTTTCGGGGATGTGCCCCCAGGTGTTCGAGTCTCCGTAGCAGAGAATGCGTGTGTTCATCGGCTAAACTCCACCCTACTATGAAAACGCTCTGGCTTGGCCAGAGCGTTTGGGTACCAAAGGTGCGCGCGCCGCGTTAGCGTTGCGCCAACGTGCGGTCCAGGCTTAGCAAGAGCCCCTTATGGTCGCCGATGGCTTTGAGCTGATCGACGATGGCAGTGGCGTTCGCTTCTTCTTCCACCTGCTCATCGATGAACCATGTGAGCATGCTCTGTGTGGCATAGTCTTTGGCTGCCAGAGCCACTTCGTACAGCTTCCAGATGAGGCTGGTGACGAGCTCTTCGTGAGCGAGAGCGGCCTCAAAGACGTCCAGTGCCGAGCCAAACTCGCCCTTGGGCGCGTCTAGCGCTCCGAGCAAGACACGGCCCCCACGCTCGTTGACATAGTCGAACAGCTTGAGCGCGTGCTCCTCTTCTTCGCTGGCCTGCTTGCGGAACCAGTGTGCAGCGCCCGGCAGGGCGTTGGCCTCGCACCAGGCCGACATCGACAGGTATAGATAGGCCGAAAAGAGCTCGTGTTTGATCTGATCGTTGAGAGCCTGC
>JAAYDS010000450.1 GCA_012729155.1 Chloroflexota bacterium
CACAGCCCCGACAACGTACGCCCCGTGCGCGAGGTGGCCGGCAAGCCGGTCGACCAGGTTCTGGTGGGCAGCTGCACCAACTCCTCAGTGGTCGACCTGGAGACAGTTGCGAGCATGGTCCGGGGCAGAACGGTCTATCCGGCCACGTCGCTGGCCGTCAGTCCTGGCTCCAAGCAGGCCCTGAGCATGATCGCCGCCAGCGGTGCTCTAGAGGCCCTGGTCAGCGCCGGTGCCCGCATGCTGGATGCTGGCTGCGGCCCGTGCATCGGCATGGGGCAGTCGCCAGCCAGCGGCGCTGTATCGTTACGCTCGTTCAACCGCAACTTTGAGGGTCGCAGCGGCACCGTCGATGCCAACGTCTACCTGGCCTCAGCCGAAGTGTGCGTCGCCAGCGCCCTCACCGGCGTCATCACCGATCCACGCACCCTGGGAGCGCCGCCACAAGTCTCTATGCCTGCAGCGTACACCGTGAACGATAACATGATCATCTCTCCCGGCGCCGACGGCAGCGGGGTTGAGGTGGTGCGCGGACCCAACATCAAGGCACTGCCGCGTGGCACAGAACTGCCCGGCGATATTGAGGGCGAGCTGTTGCTGGTGATGGGCGATAACATCACCACCGATCACATCATGCCGGCAGGTGCGCAAGTGCTGCCACTGCGCTCGAACGTGCCAGCGCTGAGCAACTTTGCGCTGACGCGCGTCGATCCCACCTTTCCCGAGCGGGCGCGCCAGGCTGGCGGCGGTCTGCTGCTGGGCGGCGAGAACTATGGACAGGGCTCTAGCCGCGAGCACGCCGCTCTGGTGCCCATGTATCTGGGCGTCAAGGCCGTCATCGTCAAGTCGTTCGCACGCATCCACATGGCCAACTTGGTGAACGTGGGCATTGTGCCGCTGATTCTGCAGGACGGCGCCGATCACGGCAACTTTGCTCAGGGTGACCTCTTGCGGATCACAGGCATCCGACGAGCACTTCTTGAGGGCTCACCCGTCGTAGTTGAAAACGTCACGCAGCGCGTGCGCATCCCGGTGCGCGTCGAGCTGTCAGAACGTCAGGTACAGGTGCTGCTGGCCGGTGGCCTGCTCAACTATATCAAGCTGCAAGCATCCGAGGAGTAAGCGATGGGTTACACAGTCACTCTGATCCCAGGTGACGGCATTGGCGCTGAAGTAAGCGATGCTATGCGTCGCGTCGTCGAAGCGACAGGTGTTGACATCACCTGGGACGAACAGCAGGCCGGCGCAGATGTCATTGCCGAATATGGCACGCCGCTACCTGACCATGTCGTCGAATCGATCCAACGAAACCGCGTGGGCATCAAGGGCCCAATTACCACGCCCATCGGAACAGGCTTTCGCAGCGTCAACGTCGCCCTGCGGCAGAGGCTCGATCTCTATGCCAATCTGCGTCCAGCACGCTCACTCCGCGGTGTGGCCGCGGCCTTTAGCGACGTCGATCTGGTGATCGTGCGCGAGAATACCGAGGGCATGTACGTAGGCATCGAGCACGAGGTCATCAAGGGCGAAGCAGCCGAGGCGATCCGCATCATTACCCGCCGCGCATCTGAGCGCATCGTGCGCTTTGCCTTTGAGTACGCCCGCACCAACGGGCGCAAGCTCGTGACGGCGGTGCACAAGGGAAATATCCTCAAGATCACCGATGGTCTATTTCTACAGACGGCGCACCAGGTTGCAGCTGACTACCCCGATATCGCCTTCAACGATCGCATTGTGGACAACTGCGCCATGCAACTGGTGCAGCGCCCGCACGAGTATGACGTGCTGGTAATGACCAACCTGTTTGGCGACATCATCAGCGATCTCTGCTCGGGCCTGGTGGGTGGCCTGGGCGTTGCGCCTGGCGCCAACATAGGCGACGACATTGCGGTGTTCGAGCCTGTTCACGGCTCGGCCCCCAAATACGCCGGCCAGAACAAGGTCAACCCGACAGCCACCATCCGCTCGGGCGCAATGATGTTGCGCTACCTTGGTGAGATCGAGGCTGCCGATCGCATCGACGCGGCTGTGGCACAAGTCATTGGCGAGGGCCATCAGGTCACTTACGACCTCAAAGCCACACGCGATGACCCCACCGCGGTGGGCACGCGCGAGATGGCCGACGCCATTATCGCGGCGCTGTAACAGCCAGCAATGAAGGAGGGCACAACGCCCTCCTTCATTCGTCTCTCTTATACTCATTATATCATCTATGCATAGCACTATATACTAAGTATCATTTAGTCTCGTTGGGGGCTTGGCCGCGCTCGCGGCACAGGCATAGATCGGTACCACCGGCAACAACAACAGGGCCGAGACCGACATACCCAGCGGCACCGAGACCACCTTGGCCAACCATCCTACTGCTGGACCTCCGACCACCTGCCCTAACGAGTCAGCCTGCCCCACTGCAGAAAAGACCGTTGCCCGCACGCCCGAGTCGTCGATCTGCCGGTTGAGCCATATCGTTCGCAGTAACGATGCAGCACCACGCAACGGATCGACGCATATTGCAGCTGCTGCTGCCAGCCAGAAGGAACAACTGAGCGCCATCATCAGGATCCCAACAGCAATGCCGATCGCGTTCGCGCCGAGCAGCAGGCTCAGCCCCCGATCATCGCCTGACAGCAGCCGCCGACGCGCGAACTCCATCGTTACGATGCCCAGTAATGCCGACACAATCCGAATGCCTGCGAACCAGACGGCCGCCGGCAGGCTAGGCTGAATGGGAAGGCCAATGCCTGTGAGCATGTGAGCCATCCACAGGCGATCGTACCCCTCAGAGTAGAGCCCCATCGCTATGCCGCTGAGCAGCAGCCACATCACCGTACGCTGTCGGCGCGCCAGCTGCACGGAACGCGTCAGAGTCTCGCCCATGGCTCGCCAGCCCGACCAGTCAGCCACGCGTATGGGCTGGAAGCCGTGCTCAGGCAGCAACAGTACTACCAAGATGCCCATAAGGGCGAATCCCAGGCCGCAGATCAGAATGGGCAGAGCGAGATCGACCGCCCCAACGATGCCTGCCAGAGCGATCCCCACGAGGCTGGCCACCTGCCCTACCTGGCCTCCCCGGGAGAACGCCTCGCCTGCACGCTCAAGGCCGACCTCATCAGCGATCCAAGCCTCATGGGCGCCACTGGTGAACGTATAGCCCACACCCCACACTGCCTGCGCCAGTGCCACCGCCCACACGCTGGGCACGAGAGCCTGCAGCACAAAAGCCGCCGCCGTCAGCCCATAGCCGATGGCCAGCGAAGCCTTGCGTCCGTGCATGTCTGCCAGGATGCCCGTGGGCACCTCAAAGATGAGGATGGTGCCCTCGAGGATGGTGCCCATCAGCACCATTTGCAGAGGATCGAGGCCTACCGTCTGCACATAGTAGAGGAGATTGGTAGTAAACGCCGACGTAAAAAAGAGGCTGCCTCCGAGAGACAGCCCCACATATGCCCAGAGGGGATCGACGTTTCTAAACCTGCGCAAGTGACCTGGCTAGGGCTACTCTGCCGTCGCCGCTTCGACAGCAGGCATCTGCCGACGACTGGGCACAGAGCAGGCCGCACACACAGCCGACGCGATCAGCATGACCGGCAGGGCGCCGAGGGCGGCCCGCAACCCAAGACCGTCACCCACCAGCCCCATGATCCAGGCTCCACCCGAGCCGCTCACAAAGGTAAAGCCCAACATGAACCCGGCCACGGTGGCCATGCGCCCGGGAAAGCGTCGCTGTCCCGACACCAGGTACAGCGTGTGTGAAGGGCCAAACGCAAGGCCGCTGAGAATCAGCGCCACATAGCCCCCTAGTCCAGGAATCACAAAGTACCCAAATAGCGCGATGCCCGCGACGGTCAGCGACCCGACCAATACGCCACGAAAGCCAATGCGATCGGCCAGGTATGAGCCCAGCACGCCCCCGATAGCGTTGGCAGCCAGGTAGGCCGAAAGCACCAGTCCATACGTTGCCGGCGAGGCCCCCAGATCTTGCTCGTACTTGGGCACGTAGGCGCTCATCGTCTGTTGGGTCAGCGAGCGCAGGGCGAGACCGATCAGCAGGATCACCAGCGGTACGTAAAAAGCACGCCCCTGCCGCGGCAACGAATGCTCGATGGGTGCGGGGCCATCCTCGCGATCTGGAAGCGCATGGGGCACCAGACGCCTGACCACCAGGAGGGCGACACTCACCGTTATAAAAGCGATGATGATGAGCGAACGTCGGCCAAAAGTGCCGATAAGAAAACCTCCCAGCGCCGAACCCGTCAGAGAGGCGCCCAACGTCCCGCCAAGGAAAAAGACCGACGCAGCCGTCGCCCCCCAGCGCCCGCCTCCAGATGCCGTTGCGTTGGCTGTCCCCTGAGGGTGAAAGGCCCCCGAGCCAAAGCCAGCCAGTGCCAGAACCAGCAGCAACATCCACTTGGCCGGTGCATATACCGCGAGCATGAACATGAGAGAGGTCCAGACTATCGCGCTCACGGCGAGCGTGCGCCCCCCCACCTTCTCGGCGAGGCGCCCAAAAAGGGGCTGCGTGACAGACGAGATGGCGTTATAGAACAGCAGCGCCAGTCCGATATCCGAGTTCTTGAGCGCCAGTTCGGTGCTCATCGAGGCCAGCAGCACCGGCGCCAGCCCGAACCAGGTATCATGGGCGGCATGTGCGATGCTCTCACCAACCAGTGCGGCCGTGCGCTTGTCCA
>JAAYDS010000078.1 GCA_012729155.1 Chloroflexota bacterium
AGGTTGTGTAGCGCCCCAGCCAGGAATCGAACCTGGGGCCAGCTGCTTAGAAGGCAGCTGCTCTATCCGCTGAGCTACTGGGGCGAGCAGGCATCATTATAGAGGCCGTGCTTTTGGCGTCAAAGAAGTCCGCTTGCATCCGTATCTCGTTCCGCCTATGCTGCGGCTGCTGGGTTTCAGAGTCCGAACTGGAGGGAGATAGAGATGGTCAAGATCGCGTTCATCGGCGCAGGCAGTTTTGGCTTTACTCGCGGCCTGGTGAAGGATATTCTCACCTTCCCACTGCTCGAAGATGCCACCCTCGCCCTCATGGACATCGACGACGAGCGCCTCGATTACATCAAGCGCGCCTGTGATCGCATCGTCAAAGAGGGCAACTATCCTGCCAAGGTAGTGGCCACCAAGGATCGCGCTGAGGCGCTCAAGGGCGCCGACGCCGTCATCTGCACCATCCTCGCCGGCGGCGTGGACGTGTGGAAGCATGACATCCTCATCCCCAAAAAGTACGGCATCGATACCAACGTGGGCGATACCCGCAGCGTCTCGGGTGTGTTCCGTGCCATGCGCACCATCCCCGTCATGCTCGACATCGTGCACGATATCGAAAGGTACTGCCCCAACGCCATCTTCCTGAACTATTCTAACCCGATGGCCATGCTCTGCCGTGCGATGCAGCGCGAGAGCGATGTGCTCGTTTCGGGCCTGTGCCACAGCGTGCAGGGCACCGCGGCGATGCTGGCGCGCTGGATCGGCGCCCCTGCCGAAGAGATCGACTATACCTGCGCGGGCATAAACCACACCGCCTTTTACACAAAGTTCGACTGGAAGGGCGAGGATGCCTACCCGTTGCTGCGCGAGGCGGTTCAACAGCCAGAGATCTATAACGAAGAGATCGTGCGCAACGAGATGTTCATGGCCCTGGGCTACTATGTCACCGAGTCGAGCGGCCACAACTCGGAGTACAACTGGTGGTTCCGCAAACGTCCGGATCTCATCGAAAAGTACTGCACGCACGGCACCGGCTGGAACCCGGGCGTATATGCCTACATTCTGGATCACTACACTAAACGTGCCCATGACTGGAAAGATGACATCATCGCCTGGCTCGAAAACCCCGAGCCCTTGGACCTGAGCCGTGGACACGAGTATGCGTCGTCCATCATCAATGCGTTTGTGGGCGGCGATCCGTTCAAGTTTAACGGCAACGTGCCCAACAAGGGCATCATCACCAACGTGCCAGAGGATGTCTGCGTCGAGGTGCCGGTGTATGCCGAGCGCGGTGGGTTGGCATCGATCCACGTGGGCGCCCTGCCGCCGCAGTGCGCAGCGCTCGTCAACGCTAGCGTGGCCGTCGAAGAGATGGCTGTCGAAGCCTGCCTGACCGGCGACACCACCCTGCTCTATCAGGCCATCTGCTTTGACCCGCTCTCGGCTACCATGCTGTCGCTGGCCGAGATCAAGGAGATGGTTAACGAGATGCTCGAGCAGAACCGCGACTATCTCCCCACGTTCAAACACTTTCGCGTCTAGCCGCCGCATAATGCAAGAGACCCTGGCATCAGCCAGGGTCTCTTTGCGCTGTCGAGCCACCGCTTATCCCTTCATCACGCCCAGGGGCCGTGTGCGGGCAACGCGGCGCGCCATGCCGTGCTGGTGCACCACCTCGACGACGGCATCGACGTCCTTGTAGGCCTGTGGCGCCTCTTCGGCCAGCCCCTTGTCAGAGTGTGCCCGTACGGCAATCCCGCTGCGCTCCAAATCGAGACGCAGCTCGCGCCCACTGATGCTGCGTGTGGCTCCATGGCGGCTCATGGTGCGACCAGCCCCATGACAGGCGCTGCCAAAGGTCTCTGCCATGGCCCGCTCGGTGCCCAAGAGCACATACGAGCCCGTGCCCATGCTGCCAGGGATCAACACCGGCTGGCCAAGTTGCCGATAGGCCTCTGGCACCTCGGCGCGCCCAGGCCCAAAGGCCCGCGTTGCGCCCTTGCGATGTACACAGACGCGGGCCGGCCGGCCTTCGACAGAGTGCATCTCGATCTTGGCGATATTGTGGCACACATCGTATACCATCGCGAGCGCAGGCTCACCCAGCCGCCCCCTGAGCACGCGCTCAAACACGCGCCGTACAAAGTGCGTGATCACCTGGCGGTTGGCCCAGGCATAGTTCGCAGCGCAGGCCATGGCGGCCAGATAATCGCGTCCTTCGGGCGATTCTACAGGTGCGCACACCAGCTCACGATCGGGGATGGTGATCTTGTAGTGGCTAACCGCAGGCTGCAGCGCCCGTACATAGTCGCTGCACACCTGATGCCCGAGCCCGCGCGATCCACAGTGGATCCAGACGCACAGGTCGCCCTGCCGCAAGCCCAGCGCGACAGCAGCCGCTTCGTCGTACACTTCGGTGATCTCGTCGATCTCTAGAAAATGGTTGCCCGAGCCGAGCGTGCCCACCTGGTCGAGCCCTCGTTCCAGCGCCCGTGGGCTCACTTTGGATGGGTCGGCGCCTGCCAGGCAGCCGTGATCTTCAGTGTGTTCGAGGTCTGCCGCGAGGCCCATGCCTTTGCGCACCGCCCAGCCAGCGCCTTCAGCCAGCACCTGGCGCAGCTCTTGCCGATCGACGCGCACCTCGCCCGAGGAGCCCACGCCTACCGGCACCTCGCGGAACAGAGCCGACATCAGTTCGCCGATGAACGGCGCCACGTCGTGGGCAGGCAGGCCCGTCGACAGCAACCGTACACCACAGTTGATGTCATAGCCCACCCCGCCAGGAGACACCACACCATCGCTAACACTGGTGGCCGCCACCCCGCCGATGGGAAAGCCGTAACCCTGGTGCACATCGGGCATGGCCATGGCATAGCCCACAATCCCTGGGAGCGTGGCCGTGTTGACCAACTGCTCGAGCGAGCGGTCGCTCAACGCCTGAGCCAGGATATCCTCGTCGGCGTACAGGCGCGCCGGCGCCCGCATATCATCTCGAAAAGATGCCGACACCTCCCACACCCATGGCGAGATCTGCCGCAGATCTCGTCTTGTGGGCACGCGTGTCGTGCTCATATTGACCTCCTCTGGCGACGCATTCACACATCAAAGGTGATCGTCGCCGTCCAACGGCCGCCCATATCCTCGACGATCTCGAGCCCTGTATAGGTGACGGCCTTGACTTCGCGCTGTGGCCTGGCCGGGCGAATGCCTAGTGCGGTGGCTTGCAGCACGGTGGTCGTAACGTGGTGCAGAGTGTAGCGTTGCCAGCAAGCCTGCTGTCGCTCGCTCTCGTACAGCAGCTCGCTCAGCCAGTCGACCAGTAGCGTCTCGGGGTCAGGGGCAGTAAGGTGAATCTCGTGGTTGACGGTCTGTGGCCCGGGCCCCACTGTGCAGCCGAGCGTCTCAAACAGCGCCAGCGCCGCGTGACGATATAGCTGTGCGCGGCTATTGCCCCACACCGCCAGGCACAGGTCGGCCGGGTGCGGTCGCTCAGTGTAGCCGCCTGGCAACATCAGCTGCCTCGCTCGGGCACCTCGGTGCCCAGAATCTGGGCCGCCTGGGCAATGTCGCGCTGCACCTGGGCCTTGAGCGCCTCAACATCGTCAAAAGCCATCTCGCCGCGCAGCCGCTCGACAAAGCGCACCCGCAGGTCGAGGCCGTACAGGTCGCGCTCGATGCCCAGCAGGTGCACCTCGAGCAGCACCTCGCCAGCATCAAAGCTTGGGCGGATACCCAGGTTGGCCACGCCCGGCAGCTCCATACCATCAAGCTCGACGCGAACGGCATAGACGCCATTGGGCGGCTTGGCGCGCTCGGCCGCAATGCGCAGGTTGGCGGTGCGAAAGCCCAGGGTGCGCCCGCGCTGCGCGCCAGGCACCACCACACTGTTTACGCAGTACTCGCGGCCGAGCAGCTCAGCGGCCTCAGGCATGCGCCCCGCCTCGATCAGGGCACGGATGCGCGTGCTGCTCACCGGCTCGCCACCCAACATCAGCGGGGGCACCACATGCAGACGATAGCCCAGCTCTGAGGCCAGCTCGGCCAGGGCTCGACGGTCGCCGCCACGGTCGCGGCCAAGGGCAAAATCCTCTCCCACCCAAAGCTCGGCCATGTGCAGGCACCCAGCGAGATGGCGCACAAACTCTCGCGCGCCGGTGGCCGCCAGCTCGCGGGTAAAGGGCAGCAAGAGCAACAGATCGAGACCCAGGGCGTTGAAAACGGCATCGCGCTCATGCACGCTGCTGAGCAGCGTCAGCTTGCGCTCGGGCATCAGTACCTTGCGGGGGTGGGGCTCAAAGGTGAGGGCGGCGGCCAGCAAGCCGCGCTGATGGGCATGCTGCACCAGTTGTCGGATAAGGTGCTGATGACCGATATGCAGCCCGTCAAAGGCGCCGATGGTAAGCGCAATGCGCTCGCCAGGGCCCAGACAATCGAGGCTGGTGGAAATCCGCATGGTCTCTGCCCGCCTTTGGAGTGGCGTATGCTGCGCGCCGCAAGCGGCGCTTTGGTAACCCATATTCTAGCCGCAGAAGCCCCACCTGCCAACCACACAGTCGTCATCCAGTGCCCTTATCAGGCCCTGGCCAACACCTTGATGGGGCGCATGAGACCAGGCGTCGCGTCTGGGGTCA
>JAAYDS010000451.1 GCA_012729155.1 Chloroflexota bacterium
ATGCTGGGCTTCAAGTGATCGAACGAAAAGTCGGGGTTCCAGCCAACCTTGATGTACGAGTTATAGTTGGCCATGTAGGCGCCCGCGATCGAGGCCACAGGGTCCACATAGGGAGGATGGGCATCCAGGAGATGCCGGAAATTACGGCCAACCAGGCGAGGCCCAAAGAACCCGCCGCTGGGATGGTTCGTCTCGATCTCGACCCCATCGAGCAACACGTCCCGGATCAGCTCACCAGAGCCGCTCATGGCCTCGGTCACCTTGCGGCGGTCGAGTGGCGGCAACACCTGGGCCCAATCGTCGTGGTCCATCGCCCCGATGATCTCTTGCTTTGCCTTGGTATCGCGCAGCTTCTGGTCATGCAGGATGCTGATCCGCTCCTGATACGTTAGCTCGCGCACCTGTTCCTTCACTGTCATCCTATGCCTCCGCGCCCTCTGCGATGTTCTTGTCGACGTCTCGCTAGAAAAGGACCGCGATTGGATGTCATGCGGCGCTGCATGCAATCTCGAGTCCTACGGGTGATTATAAGCCATCTTTCGATCGTTGACAAGACTCATTTTCTACAAGAATACAACTCGCTCAAGGCCAGCGGCACGTGCACCGCTGGCCTTGTCGGACGTACTGTTACAGGTTAAAGTTGTTGGCCGGGTTCTGCACGAGCTCGACCTGATGCGTAAAGCTCGAACGCACACCTGCGTCGAGGATAGCCAACACCTCCAGGTTAAAGTCCATGTCGATGGTGGTGTGCGCCGGCTCGCCCGTCTTGAGCGCATAGATAAAGTCGCCGGCGATGGTCTCGCGGCCCTCGGGCAGCGGCTCGTTCTCAAAGTCCTGCTTCTTGCCACCACCCAGGTAGGCGCGTACAAACTGACCGTCGGGGCCATTCAGCAGCACGGCGGTGCCGCGCGTGCCATAGACGATGCCCGCGGGGATCTCGGCGCCATCCCACGTCGTCCACGAGCCCTCAAAGATGGCCATGGCGCTGGGGAACTGGGCCACGATCACCGAGTTGTCATCAGCGTCGCCATACTGGCTTTCCAGGTTCGTACGCAGGCCCTGGGCTGAGACGGCTTGCTCGCCCAGCCACCAGCGTGACAGCATCGCGCCGTAGCAGCAAAAGTCCAGAATGGAACCGCCACCAGCGGCCACCTGATGCCACCAGGTCGCGGCGCGCTCAGGGCCCGTCATAGGAGCTGCGTTCTCGCTCACGCCGGTGTGGTGTGCGCCCGAGCCCAGCGGGCCTGTGTGCCCTGCCCGCCACTTGACCTGCAGCGGTCGGCCGATGACGCCCGAATCGATGACCTTCTTCATGGTGCGAGCAGCTGGCGTCCAGGTGGTGGGCCAGTTGATGACCATCTTGGTGCCAGCAGCGCGGACGGCGCGGGCCATGCGCAGGCCATCGGCCAGGCTGACGGCCATTGGCTTTTCGACGCATACATTGATACCCTTGGCGGCGCAGGCTACCACGATGTCTGCGTGTTGCGCGTTCTCGCTCGTCACCACGATGATATCGAACTGCTCCTTGTCCAGCATCTCCCGCCAGCAGTCATAGCTCTTGGGAATGCCCAGCTTTTCCATGAGCAGCTCTTTGTTCCACTCGCGGGTGTAAGGGGCCTTGCGCAGTTCAGGCGTGGCCGGCTTGGTGTCGGCGCAAGCGACCCATTCCACTTCGGGACGATCGCCATAGAGCTGGGCAACATTGTTGATGTGCATGTGCCCGAAACCGATGATACCGACCTTGAACTTGTCCATGCTGAGAACCTCCATCGGATGGTCAGTTGTGGGCCAATAGTGTGCCCAACTCTCATTGTACACACCATGCAACACTTGTCCAGCGCAAATCACGGTTGTTGGGAAATTGCACCGACAGCAGCAAGACAAGCGCCGCACAGCAAGGGCGCCTTCACTCAACGACAGCTGCGCCGCGGCAGAGTCGTCGGCACATCACCAGATGGCCTGGGCACATAGCTTTACGTGGTGAGCCCGCGGGGCAGACCACGCCGCACCAGGCGCGCCCGGGCGAACCGCTGGCGATTGCCCTGGCACGGTGGTCTGACAGTCTCCCCCTCAATTGCCACACCGCGGTTGCATCTGCGCTTCGGGTGATGGTGCCCTGCACATTGGCGCTACCTCGCATACGTCAGCGCTCGCACACGAGTCAGGCACTGGGCGTCTCAAGAGGGTGGCGAGTCTGTCCGCTGGCCCGTACACCAGCTCTCAGAAAGGATACGGGCCAGCGCTAATCTATCTGCGTCAGTCCTAAAACAAAGTAGCCGGGGAAGGGCGTCTGCGGCTCATCTGGCTGACGCCCGCTGCACAAGATCATCATGAACGAGCGCTCGGGCTGCTGTAGCCCGCCGAGGAAAAGACTGATCTCGCCCGGGCTGGCATCGTATGGCGCCCGCTCGGCATGGCCCATGCGGGCCGCCTGCGACACCACAAAGCGAGAGCGTGCCTCGCCCTGCGAAAAGACGAATTCGCGGCCAACCAGCTTGGCCAGGTTGGCGTTGATGGTCTCGCGGCTCTCTGTCGCGTAGAGCTCGCCCTCTAGCATCTGCCGCAGAGGCTCGGCCTCGAGCGCTTGTCGTGTGGCCTTGAGCCGCCCCGAATGGACGTTCAGCACAAACGAGCCACTGGCGAGGTCAGCATACACAAAAACGCTGCCCCCAAACTGGCTGATGAACTGGGTAAAGGCCTGTTGCGTTGGCTCTGAGACGAGCAGCTCAAGGTCGTAGAACTCGGTCCAGCCCTCGCCGTCGAGGCTGGCAGGATAGGCCATCGATATGTGCCGGTTCGGATCGCCAAAGTTGATCCCACCGCGCGTGTAGCGCACCGCATCCACCGGCAGTGGCGGCAGCGTACGAGTGGGCGCCGGCGCCTTGCGCGTGGCCGTTGCGGCACTGCGCGGTGTAAACGTGGGCTTGGGCGTCCGTGTTGCCGGTGCGGTTACCGCTGGTGTAGCGGTTATCGTGGCCGTCGGCGGGGTCTCTTTTTCGCCTCGGGGCGACGGCGTGATCGGTGTGGCTGTGGCTGTGGCCTGCAGCGGGCCGCCAACGACCAACTCAGGCGTTGCCCGCCGCTGGCACCCCGATAGTAACAAGGCCATCAACGTCGCTAACAGCAAGACTCTGCGCAATGTGATCCTCTCAAGATTCGCGATTACCATGAGCATACGCTCGACGCTCCCAAGGCAAAGGGACTGGCCTCCCCCCGGGGCCAGTCCCCTGCCGTGGGTCGTCGTCAGCGACGACGACGGAGCCGGATGACTAGCAGTGCACTGGTGCCAAGCCCAACGATAAGGGGCCAGGCCAGAGAAGTTGCCTCAGCTGCACCCGTCGGCGGAATCACCGGCGGCAGCGGGGGCAACACAGGGATGGTAGGTGTGGGCACCGGCGTCGGCGGAACAGGCGTCGGCTTTTTGACCGAAGGCTTGCTGACCTCGATGGTCACGCTGTCCTCAGACGACACCTCTTCACCGCACGGGTCTGTGGCGGTCGCCACGGCCGTGTTCGTCAGGCTCTTGCCCTTGTCATCTGACTTGACGACATAGGACCCGCTGATCGAGCCCGATTCGCCAGGAGCCAGGTCGCCGATCGAAGTATCGGCCACGATGCCCAGCATCAAGTCGGTCACCACCACGTCGCTCAGCATGACGTTGCCGCTGTTGGTCACCTCGATGGTGTACGACACCGTATCGCCGGCCTTGGCCTTGCCGCTCAGTGTGGTTGTCTTGTCCACCGTGAGCTCGGCCTCATAGGTAACCTCTGTGGTAACCTCGTTCGACGTGCCAGTGACTGGGTCTTCGCACAGCGTGAAACCGCTCGCCTCCGCCTGGTTCACCAGGCTAGCCCAGCAGACATCCTCTTCGGTGACCTCGTAGGTGCCACCAAAGACCCAGACTTCGCCGACGTCGAGCACGTCGTCACTGTCGCTGTCGCCCGACACATAGGCCAGGTCGGCCAGCATGGCGTCAACCACCGTCAGATCGTACACGCTCACATC
>JAAYDS010000452.1 GCA_012729155.1 Chloroflexota bacterium
ACCACCCTGGCAGGTATCCGCACCACGCTGATCGGTCGTAGCGGCGATAGCATCGTCCGTGGGCTGGCCACCTACGATGCTGCAGTAGCCTTTATGCGCGAACATGAGGCGATCAGCCGAGAGCAGGCTCTCGCAGCACGCCAGCAACTATCCACCTGTACCGACCTGGCGGCGGTCTCTGCGGCTGACCTGATAGTCGAGTCGATCGTCGAGCACCTGCCCACCAAGCAGGACTTTTTCGCCGAGCTTGAGGCGCTGTGCTCGCCCGACACAGTGATCACGTCAAACACTTCTGGCCTGCGCATCTCAGACATCGCCGCCAAGATGCGCCAACCAGAGCGCGCCGTAACGACACACTTCTGGAACCCAGCCCACCTCATGCCACTGGTCGAGGTGATCCAGGGTGAGCGCACCCATGAGGACGCTGTGCAGACCGCCTATCATCTCTGCGTACGCTGCGGCAAGAGGCCCGTGATCGGCCGCAAAGACCTGCCCGGACAGGTCTGCAACCGCCTCTTTCAGGCGGTCATCCGCGAAGCGGTCTACATGGTGCAGACAGGCATCGCCAGCCCAGAGGATGTGGAGACGGCCATCAAGGCCGGCATGGGGCTACGCTTTCCTGTATGGGGCCCTCTCGAACACCTGGATGCGGTTGGCCTCGACCTGGGCGTCAAGGTACAGGGCACAGTGCTGCCATCATTGTGTAGCGATGTCGAGGCAGGTGAGCTGTTGCGCGGCCTGGTGGCTCAGGGGCATCTGGGGGCCAGTACGGGGCGGGGCTTTTTTGACTGGACCCAGCGCAGCATGGACGAGCTGAAACGCACCCGCGACCTCTTCCTGGTCGAACGGTACAAAGCAGCTCAAACAGCGAACTGAGCGGCCAGCCCGGTCGGCGACACAACGGCCTGAGCCTTCGTAATGCACTGCGCTCTGCAGGATGAGGTGTTGCGGTGGTAGATGCCAATCCCTTTCGAGGGCTGCGCTATGCGGCCCCCCTCGATGCCCGAGTGTATGCGCCTCCCTATGACATCATCGACGCCGAGCAGCGTGGGCAGCTTCTCGCGCGCAGTGCCCACAACATCGCGCATCTCGACGTGGGCCCTACGCCGCCCGATCCGGCCTGGTATGCTCAGGCCGCCGGTACGCTATGCGACTGGCTTGCCCAGGGAGTGCTACGCCGCGACGTCAAGCCGGCCTTTTACGGCTATCGACAGGCCTTCACTTGGACTGGGTGCCGTTACATACGCACTGGTTTCTTTGCACGTGTGCGGCTGGCGCCTTGGGGCAAAGACATCCACCGACACGAGCTCACGCGCAACCAGCCCAAAGCCGATCGGCTCCAACTGATGCGCGCTCTCGATATGCAGACCAGCCCCGTGTTTGGGCTCTTGGACAGCGATGGCGTTCACGCTGCTCCCTTGCTAGAGCGCTCGTTGAGCGCGAGTACAGCGCTGGTGCAGTTCGCCGATGATGACGGCGTCGAGCATCACCTCTGGGCGATTAGCGACCCGAATGAGATCGCCGAACTGCGGCGGGCCGTCGCGAGCAGCAACGTGGTGATCGCCGATGGACACCATCGCTATGAGACCTCGCTGGCCCTAAGCATCGAGCGCCGCGCTGCGCACGGACCATCGCCGGCGGATGATGTGCTGATGTGCCTAGTGCCGCGTGACGATCCAGGCCTGCTCATCCTGCCCACGCACCGTGTACTACACACAGACGCGATGCCACACGAGGCATTGCTGGCGGCCCTACATCGCCGCTTTATCGTGGCAGAAACCGATCTACCGCTCGAGCGCGCCATTGCCGGCTGTCCTCAGACCCTCGGGCTGCGCCTCAGGGGGGCATCGTACATACTGCGTGCACTCCCGGGTAGCGAGGGCGCCGAGCTGCTCGACGTCGCGCTGTTGCAGCGTTGTTTGCTCGAGCCGATATTGGGCATCACGCCAGCGCAGGTCGCGGCAGGCGATCTCATCTCATACACGGTCGACGCTCAGCGCGCCTGTGCTGAGGTCGACGGGGGCAAAGCCGCCCTGGCGGTGATCCTCAACCCTACGCCGCTCGACGTGGTGTGGCAAACCGCTCTTAAGGGCGAGGTGATGCCACAAAAGAGTACCTTCTTTCACCCCAAGCTGCTTACAGGGCTCGTGATGAACCCCCTGTGCGACTAGGCGAACCCTTCGAGGTGTTGGCATGAGAGTACTGGTCACTGAAACCCTGGCCACAGTCGGCCTGACCCACCTGCAGCAGCATGCCGAGGTGGATGTGCGTATAGGGCTGGAACATGACGAACTGTGCGCGATCATCAACAACTATGACGGGCTGGTGGTGCGCAGCGCCACCAGCGTCAACGAGGCGCTCTTGTGCTCCGCCACAGCGCTCAGAGTCATCGGCCGTGCAGGCACAGGCGTTGACAACATCGACGTCGAGGCAGCCACCGAGCGTGGCATTATGGTCGTCAATGCCCCCACAGGCAACAGCAATGCCGTCGCCGAGCATACGATCACCATGGTGCTGGCACTGGCACGTCATCTCTATCCGGCAGTGGCATCTCTCAAGCAAGGGCGCTGGGCCAAAAGGACCCTACAGGGCATCGAGGTCAAAGGGCGCGCATTGGGCATTATCGGCCTGGGGCACGTGGGCTCGATGGTGGCCGAAAAGGCCAAAGGCCTTGAGATGGAGGTGCTCGGTTTCGACCCCTATCTGTCGCCAACCAAGGCAGCCTCGATGGGCGTGATGCTGTGTGAACTGGAAGAGCTGTTGCGGCGTGCAGACTTTGTCTCGGTGCACACGCCGCTCACCGCACAGACACATGGCCTCATCAACGCTGCGCGCCTGGCGCTGCTCAAACCCACAGCGTACGTCATCAACTGTGCCCGCGGCGGCATCATCGACGAAGCGGCCCTCAAGGAAGCACTGCAGACGCATCGCATCGCTGGCGCTGCGCTAGACGTCTTTGAGAGCGAACCAACCGTCGATGCCGATCTGGTAGGGCTCCCCAACGTCATCGCCACTCCTCACGTGGGGGCTTCGACAGAAGAGGCGCAAGACCAGGTGGCGCTAGACGTGGCCCGCGGCGTGATTGACGCTCTCGAAGGGCGGATTCCGGCCTCACCTGTGAATGTGCCCTACGTGGCGCCGCAAGCCGCCGAGTTCTTGCGCCCCTACATCGACCTCGCCAGTCGGTTGGGCACGCTGTTTGTGCAGTGGCGAGGCGAGCTTGGCGATCGCCTCGAGCTCTCGTACGAGGGCGAGATCTGCGACTATGACGTTCGGATTCTGACGGCCGCCTTTCTGGCAGGACTACTCGCGCCTATCAGCGCCGAAGCGGTCAATGTGGTCAATGCGCGCAAGATGGCCGAACGGTTTGGTCTGGTGGTATCAGAAACGTCGCTAGGACGCCGCGGTCGCTTTGATAGCCTGATTGCGGGCAGCCTTCCTGGCAGCGGCGAGGCGATGGATATCGCTGGTACGGTAGCCCAGGGCGTGCCCCACATTGTCAGCCTTGATAGCCAGCCTCTGAGCATCGAAGCTCATGGTCACATGCTCATCGATTTGCACGTCGACCAGCCAGGCATCGTCGGTGCCATGGGCCAGTTGCTCGGCAGCCAGGGCATCAACATCTCCTTTGCTCAACTGAGCCGCGAAAAGCGGGGTGGTATGTCTCTAATGGCCCTGGGTCTGGACGAAGATGCGCCACGCAGTATCGTGCCCGCCATTCTCAGCATTCCCAACATCAAGCGTGTGCGCATCATCTCTCTGCCGCCGCTGGCTCAGCGTTGAGCCTTGCCGAGACCCTATTGCTGGCCTAGAATGCGCGCACTCTGGCCAGCAGGAGGCGTCATGTTACGCATCGGCATCATCGGATATGGCAGCCGCATCTCGCATATGGCACGAGAGATGGGCATCTTTGGCATCCCCTATCACATTGCGGCGGTGGCCGACCCTCGCGCAGAGCAGCTAGCAGCGTCGGGCGACGCCCTACTCGCCGAGACTTGCTTCTACGATAGTGCAGACGCCATGCTCGCCAGCGAGACGCTCGATGGCGTGATGGTTGGTACACGCTGCGACCTTCATACCGAGATGGCCCTCAAAGTGGCACAGCGGCGACTGCCGTTGTTCCTTGAGAAACCCGTCGCTATATCTTTCGAGCAGCTGGTGGCGCTACAGCAAGGATTTGCCGACTATCAGCCGATTACCGTCGTCTCATTTCCGCTGCGCGTCACACCCATCGTGCAGCGCGTCAAGGCCATGCTAGAGGCCGATGAGATCGGCACCGTCGAGCACATGGTCGCCTTCAACGATGTGCCGTATGGCCGCGTGTACTATAACCACTGGTATCGAGACTATGGCATCACGGGTGGGCTGTGGCTACAGAAGGCCACCCACGATCTGGACTATTTGCAGTATCTCATCGACGACGAGCCCGACACAGTGGCGGCCATGCACGCGCGCCGTGTCTATGGCGGCGACAAGCCCTTTGATCTACGCTGCATCGACTGCGACGAGTGGGAGACCTGCCCCGAAAGCCCGTTCAACCGTTTCCACGCAGGCTTTGAGGGCGAGCGAGTAGATCTCGAGTCCACGTCGATGTGTCTCTTTTCCACAGGGATCACCAACCAGGACATGGGCAACTGCCTGGTCCAGTATCGCGGCGGCGCTCAGCTGAGCTATACACAGAACTTTTTCGCGCGGCACCTGGCAGCTCGTCGTGGCGCACGGTTGTACGGCTATCGCGGCACCATCGAGTTCGACTGGTACCAGAATCAGATCAAGGTCTATCGGCACCGCTCACCAGTGGCCGAGACGATCGACTTTGGCGGCAACATGGCGCACTTTGGCGGCGATAGAGAGCTCTGCCTGGACTTTGCGCGCGGCGTTCGTGACGGTACGCCCTCTCGCAGTCCGATTCAGGCTGGTATCCTCAGCGCGCTCACCTGCCTGTGGGCACGTGAGTCGGCGCTGACGGGGCAGTTCTGCCGCGTCGAGATGCCCTCATAGCTCACCATCTCTCGTGATGTACGCGTGCCGGGTGGTACCGAGTTCTGGGCTCGGGGTGTTCGGCGGGATGCCCGATGGCGAGGTATGCAAAAGGCACGATCTCGTCGGGAATCCCCAGAATGCCCCGAGCCGCTGAAGCGCGCTCTGGCAGCGGATAGACACCGCACCACACCGCCCCCAGACCCAACCCGACAGCGGCCAAGAGAATGTTCTCGGTGGCCGCCGAAAGGTCTTGGATCCAAAAGTCAGTGCGGCCTGCGATGCTCAGCGCCGGCTCGCCGCAAGGCACGATGCACAGTGGCGCTTGCGCGACCATGCCAGCATAGGGCGACGTGTCGGCCAGCTGCGCGCGAGTTGCAGCATCGGTCACCACGATAAAATGCCAGGGCTGGCGGTTGCCAGCGCTGGGCGCTGCCATGGCCGCCTGCAGCAGTCGGTCGATCTGCTCTGGGGCCACCGGCGCATCACCGAATCGACGCACACTGCGCCGTGCAAACAGGTTCTCAATAGTGAGCTTGTCCATCGCAACCACCTCGAATTTGGATGCATTGACCCCTGCGGGCCGCCCGCCTATACTCGCCGTGTTACCGTAATCCATGCAAGGGAGCGCCCATGCCTCGATTGCAGACGCTGGCCGTACACGCTGGCACCCGCCAGCCAACCCCAGATTACCACCCTGTGGTGCCACCGCTCAACTCATCGGTGGCCTACACTTACGACGCCATGGTCGACCTGGACGCTGTGTTTGCCGACCAGGCCGAGGGCTATGTCTATGCGCGTTACGGCAACCCCACAGTGGCTGCTTTTGAGCAGGCAGCGGCGGCGCTAGAGGGCACATCGGCGGGTGTTGCCTATGCCTCGGGCATGGCCGCCCTGCATGCGGCGCTGTTAGCGGCTGGCGTGCGTAGCGGCGCAGCTGTGGTGTGTGCCGCCGACATCTATGGAGCCACTTATGCGCTGCTGTCACGCCTGCTGGCTGAGTTCGGCATCCAGAGCATCTTTGTCGATATCAACGATATGCGCACTGTGCGCGAGACTGTCGCCTCTCTCAAACCCGCCGCTGTGCTGGTCGAGACGATCAGCAACCCGTTGCTCAAGGTAGCCGATATCCCCACCCTGGCCGAGGTCGCCCACGCCGCCGACGCCCAACTGCTCGTGGACAACACTTTTGCCACGCCGTATCTTTGTCAACCACTGGCATGGGGCGCCGACATGGTGATTCATTCGGCGACCAAATACCTGGCAGGCCACGGCGACGTGATGGCGGGTGTGGTTCTCTGCAGCCCTGAACTGGTGCAGAAGCTCCGCGAGAACCAGAAACTGCTTGGCGCCAACCTGGCCCCCGAACCTGCATGGCTGGCCCATCGAGGCTTGCGCACCTTTTGGGTGCGCGTGCGCGAGCAGTTCGCTAATGCGGAGCGAGTGGCTGACTGGCTGGTGGCGCGCGATGACATTGTCCAGGTGCACTATCCGGGCCTGCTAACACACCACCAGCACGAGTTGGCGCGCCGACTCTTTGGCGAACGCGGTTTTGGAGGCATGCTGAGTTTTGAGCTGCGCGACGCCGGTCGAGACCAGGTTTTTGGCTTTATGGACGAATTGCAGTTGGTGCTGTCCGCCACCACGCTGGGCGACGTCTTTAGCCTGGTGCTCTATCCTGCGCATTCGTCGCATCGCTCGATGCCCGCCGAGATGCGCGCCGCACTGGGCATCTCAGAGGGGCTCGTGCGCATGAGCACCGGCATCGAAGCAAGCGAAGATATCATCGCCGACCTTGCTCAGGCCCTCGACAAGACCCGCGCCTAAAATGAAACGAGGCCGGCTTATCGCCGGCCTCCTGGTACCGCATGGGGGAGTCGAACCCCCGATCTCCTCCTTGAGAGGGAGGTGTCCTAGGCCACTAGACGAATGCGGCACAACGCCTTTGAGTATAAGGGTGTCGCCACGTCTGTCAAATAGGCCCTCTTGGTCGGTTGTTGCTCTCCGGCCTCATCTGCCCCGCCGAGCCGCCGGCTCTGACATGTCAACGGTTTTGCCCCCTGCCAGACCGCGGTCTATAATAACTTGACATCACTACTCAAGTATCAGTGAGGCACCCGTGCCAGTTTGCGACGAAACCGTTGACCGTCTGTTACTGCAGGTATCCAAACCGGCCCGCTATATAGGCCAAGAGTGGAACAGTATCTCCAAAGACTGGGATACGCTATCGGCCACCCTGGCGCTGGCCTATCCTGATCTGTATGAGCTGGGTATGTCCAATCTGGGCCTGGCGATCCTCTACGACATCGTCAACCGCCACCCTCAATACTGCGCCGAACGAGTCTATGCCCCCTGGCCCGATATGGAGGCCAATCTCCGCGCCCACCACGTACCGCTCTACTCGCTCGAAACGCGCCATGCGCTGAGCGAATTCAGCGTGGTTGGCTTTACGCTGCAGAGTGAGCTCACCTACACTAACGTGCTCAACATGCTGGACCTCGGAGGGGTGCCGGTGCTCGCTGCTCAGCGAGGTGATGAGGCTCCAGTGGTGATCGCCGGTGGCACCTGCACCTACAATCCAGAGCCGATGACGCCCTTCGTAGACGCCTTTGCCATCGGCGAGGGCGAAGAGGCCATCCTCGACATTCTGGGCGTCGTGGCCGAGGCGAGAGCGGCGAAGGCCACGCGTGATGATCTACGCCGAGCACTGGCAGCCATCGCTGGGGTCTATGTACCAGCCATGTACCGCCCAAGACATGGCGCTTCAGGCGTCTATGCAGGCGTCGCGCCTCTTGAAGGCGCCCCCTCCACTATCACCAAGCGCATTGTACGGCAGCTGCCCCCCGCGCCGACGCGGCCCGTGGTGCCGCACCTGCAAGCAACCCATGACCGCGCGACCATCGAGATACAGCGTGGCTGCAGCCGGGGCTGTCGCTTTTGTCAGGCCGGCATAGTGTATCGCCCCATACGCGAGCGTCCGGCGGCTGAGATTGTGCAGGCCATCGACGAGCTGGTAGGCAACACCGGCTATGACGAGATCGGCCTACTGTCGCTCTCCAGTAGCGACCACACAGACATTGAGGCAATTGTGCAGCAAGCGCTGGATCGCCACAGTCACGATGGCGTGGGCGTATCGTTACCTTCATTGCGCATCGACTCGTTTTCGGTCGAGCTTGCCCGTATGATCAGCAGCCGCCGCAAGACGGGGTTTACCTTTGCACCCGAGGCGGGCAGCCAACGACTCAGAGATGTCATCAACAAAGGGGTGACTGAACAGGATCTCTTGCAGACGGCGCAGGCCGCCTTTGCACATGGGTGGAACCGCATCAAGCTGTACTTTATGATCGGCCTGCCCACAGAGACCGACCAGGATGTGCTCGAGATCGCGCGGCTGGCTCACGAGTTGGCCCGTATGGGGAGGGAGATGCGCGGCCGCCGTGTTGAGATCAGCATCAGCGTAGCGACGTTCGTACCCAAGCCTCATACGCCCTTCCAGTGGGAGCCGCTCATCACACGCAGCGATGCTACCCGACGACAAAGGCTGCTCCGCGAGGCACTGCGTGGCAGAGCGTTCAAGCTCAGCTACTCGGACTGGGATTCGACCTGGCTCGAGGCTCTGCTGGCTCGGGGTAACCGCTGCCTGGGCGACGTGATCTACAGCGTGTGGCAGCGAGGCGCCCGCTTTGATGCCTGGAGCGAGTATCTTGACGTGCCGCTCTGGCAGCAGGCACTGGCCGAGGCGGGGTTCGACACTGAGAACGAGCTACACGCGCCACGTACCAGAGAGACGCCCCTCTCATGGCAGCACATCGATACGGGTGTCGCCATCTCCTTCCTGTGGGCAGAACGTGAGTGCGCCTTGCGAGGTGATCTTTCGCCTGATTGCCGCGAGCATTGCCACCACTGTGGCATTCTAGCCACCTTTGCGGCCGAGCGGTCTACGGTGGAAGCTGGCGCTTGGGGGTGCCCCTAAGATGCAAACAGAAGCCGTACAGCGCCTGCGCATCACCTATGGCGTCGATGGGCCGCTCCGTTATCTCTCGGTGCTCGACATGGGCCGCCTCTGGGAGCGACTGCTGCGGCGGGCACGACTGCCGTTGGCCTTTACCCAGGGATTCAACCCGCATCCCCGCATGGCCTTTGCTGCGCCACTGCCAGTCGGCTACAGCAGCACCCATGAGGTGCTGGATGTCTATCTGGGTGCAATAGTGGCGCCAGAAGGCGCGCTGGCGGCCATATGTGCAGAGAGCCCAGTAGGCCTGTGCCTGCAAAGCGTCGTAGAGGTACCGCTCAGCGCGCCGCCAATGCAGGCGATAATGCGGGCAGCCGCCTACGAGGTGGCAGCGTGGAGCGCCGCATCGCCCGAGCAGATGCGGCAATGCCTGCAATGGGCCCTCGATAGCGACGCCTTACTGTACGAGCGCGTACGTGCGGGGCGCACTCAAAGCATCGATCTGCGGCCGTTACTGTTGAAAGCCCGCTATCTCGGGCAAGACGAAGCGCACCGCCTAGAACTGACCATGGTCTGCAGCCCGCAAGGCGCCGGCCGCCCTGAGGAGCTACTGGCCGCGCTAGAGATTGGCGAGAGCCACTGGGCTGTTTGCCGCAGCAGGCTCTACTGGGATGCCCACACGGAGGAATAACGATGGAACGCGTATGGTCTCCCTGGCGCATGGAGTACATCTTGGGCGAAAAGCCCGACGAGTGCGTGTTCTGCGCCAAACCACAAGAGGGCAACGACCCCGAGAATCTGATCCTGTTGCGCGGCAGGCACTGCTTTGTCATGATGAACCGCTACCCGTACAACAACGGCCATCTGATGGTGGTGCCCTATGCCCACGTCGATACACCCACGGCGCTGGCAGGCGACGCCATGACTGAGATGATGCTAGAGATCAACGTCTGTATCGAGGCACTCAACGAGTCCATGCACCCCAACGGGTTCAACGTGGGTATGAATCTGGGCTCGGTGGCGGGGGCGGGCATCAAAGACCATATTCATGTGCACATCGTACCGCGCTGGCAGGGCGACACGAATTTCATGCCAGTCATCGGTTCAACGCATGTGATCGTCGAGTCGTTGCACAGCACCTATGACAAGCTCAAGCCCTCATTCGACTGCCGCTGCGATCTCGTGAGGCCAGGTGAAAAGCCCTAGTCATAACTGGCGCCTGCGACACTCGCTTTGGCGGCCCATACGCTGGTGCTATACTCGGCCCTGGAGCGACACAGCATGCACATCAGCAAACGCGCGCGCCTCTGTACGGCCCTGCTGACCACCCTACTACTCGTCTTTGCTCTTGCGGCCGCAAGACCTGTCAGGAGCGATACGGGCTATGCTGCGCTACTCGTGATCTTTGGTCCAGACGACTATCACAGCGAGTGCGTTGCCTTGCCGGGCGATATGACCCCGCTAGACCTGCTCAAGGCGTCCACGCTCGAGCTCACCGTGGAGCCTGGCCCAACAGGCGAAGGACTCTGTAGCATCGACGGCGTGGGGTGTGTCTATCCAGACGAGCCGTGCTTCTGCCAGTGTTCGGCCGAAGCCTGCCCACTATGGAACGCCTGGCATCGAGACGGGAGTCTCTGGGTAGTGACCACAGCCATCGATGAGCGTATCGTTCCACACGGAGATGTAGAGGCCTGGGTATGGTCTGACGGCATGGAAGAGCCACCAAGCGTTAGCTTTGCCGATATATGCACCGGCGTCGCGCTCAACGAGCCGCTCGAGGCTGAGACTGGCGACTATCCCGTGCCGCCGGCGGCCCCGCCCGAGACACAAGCGCCCTACCCCGGCCCAGATGAGGGCTCGTCATCCTGGCAGCCCCCCAGTGCACCTGTGGCCCCACCGCAGGGCCCGCAGGCGCCACTGACTGTCACTTCCACGCCCGAGACCATTCCTCCCGTGCCCTCGCCCACCAATACACGCTTCTCCACCCCTACCTGGTTGTCGTCGACAACCAGCGAGCGGCGAAGAGCGACAGCGGCCGTTCCAGACACGGCCAGCACCAGCCCCACCAGCGTGCCCACCCTG
>JAAYDS010000079.1 GCA_012729155.1 Chloroflexota bacterium
CTGCGGTCTCCAACGAAGACCGACGGGGGCCTCAACCACCGCGACAGGCAATTTCGTTGCGGCTGTTGCCCAGAATGGTGACCACAAGTTCCGGTGACGGTTCGGCCATGGCGTCCTCCCTTGCAACATATACCCCACCAGGGTATTGCAAGATTAGCATAGCCAACTTGTCATGTCAACTTGCATGACCGCACCAATCGGCTATAATGACCGTCGTTGGGGCAGGTAGCCCAGCTGGTTAGAGCGCCACGTTGACATCGTGGAGGCCGTAGGTTCGAGTCCTATCCTGCCCACCAAAACAGACAGCCCGTCGGCTAGCCGACGGGCTGTCTGTTTTGCATGGTGGCGGCGATGTGTTCATGCTCCTCGTCAAGGCAGACGCCAGGGCCGGGTTGGGGCCTAAAGATGCGCTCACTGCCGGCCTGCTCAAAAGCGCGCTCGAGCACCTCCGGCTCTGGGTGCAAAGCGATTATGGTGCCACCACCGCCCGCGCCGGCCAGCTTGGCGCCCAGAGCCCCTGCAGCGAGCGCTGCCTGAATGAGGCGCTCATTCGACTCTCCCGATCCGCCCAGGTCGCGCTGAATGGCATGGTTCCGGTTCATCAATGCGCCCAGGCGGGGCCAATCGCGGGCGAGCAGGGCCTTCTTGCCCTCCTGGGCCAGGCGCGCGATCTCCTCATAGCCCTGGCGCACTTCGGGGTCACCCTCGAGCCAGCGCTCGCGCAACGGCTTGTGCACCGCGTCTGAAGAGTGCTGCACTCCGGTATGCGCCAACACCAGTGGCAGCTCGCTAATAAAGGGCGTCAAGGGCTCGATGGTGGCATAGAGCTCTTCAGCTGCATGACGATAGAACTGCTTATTGCGGAAATCCATATAGTTGAGCCCACCAAACGTGCACATGTAGGCATCTTGATAGCCACACACTACACGAAAGTGGTTCAGCTCGATGTAGCGCGAAACCTCAGCGACCGTATACAGGTGCGCCTGATTGCCCTGGTAGCGCATCAGGCCAAACACCAACGCCACCAGCAGCGCCGTCGAGCTGGAAACGCCTGAGGACATGGGCACATCAGAGGCGTAGGTGATGCGACAGGTCAACGTCTCATTGCGCAGATACCCCAGAACGGCCCGCGCGACATCAAAAAGGTCATCGCGCAGGTCCAGATCATCTGGCGCCTCAAAGCGCCTGGTCTGGCCGGCGGTGACAACTTCGATGCCATCGCACGGCTCAATGGTCACATGCGCGCGAAAAGGGATGGTGCACGAGATCACCGAACCACCATACATGTCGGTAGGGTTGCCGATGATGCCGCAGCGGCCCGGAGCAGAGCATTGTACGGTCTTCATAGGCTAGAGGTCACGCGCCTTGCGCTTGACATACTGCCGCACCATGTAGCCGTACTTTTCATCGGCGAGCGCAAAGTCGATGAACGCCTTAAAGTAACTCTCAAAGTTGCCGATGTCATAGCGTCGCTCGTCCTGCCGGAGGCACACGGCGCGCACTGGGTGCCCGAGCTGGATCAGCAGGCGAATCGAGTCGGTCAGCTGCAGCTCGCCCTTGCGGTCGGGCGCCGTACGGCTGATGGCGTCAAAGATCAGCGGGCTGAACACATAGCGCGCTGCGATGGCGAGGTTGCTGGGTGCCGTACCCGGCTGGGGCTTTTCGATCAGGTCTTCAACGGCGAAATCGTCAGAATCCGTCTGCCCTGCTGCCGGTTTGACGATGCCATAGCGATATGCCTCGTCAGGGTCGACCTCTTCGACGGCCACGGTGCAGGCGGCGCCACTGGCCAGGTGTGCCGCGATCATCTTGTGCAAAAAGCTACCGCCATTGCTGTTCTTGATGATCGAATCGCCCAGGGCCACCACAAAATGGTCTTGGCCGACAAACTCGCGCCCGTGATACACGGCGTCGGCCAGGCCGCGCGGTTCACTCTGTCGTGTGTAGTAAAAACGCGCTTCGGTCTCGGTATACGCCAACTCTTCAAGCAGCGCATAGCCACCGCCCGATGAAAGCAGGCGCACCAGCTCTGGGTCAGTATCGAAGTGGTCCTCAATGGCCGTCTTTTTGCGTCCGGTGACAAAGAGAATCTGGTTAACGCCCGCAGCTTCCACTTCCTCGACGACGTATTGCACCACGGGGCGGCGCCCCACGGGCAGCATCTCCTTGGGCTGCGACTTGGTAGCTGGCAGCAGGCGTGTGCCCATGCCAGCCACCGGCACCACGACCTTGGTGATCTTGTCGATGTGGGTCATCTAGCCCTCCCTCTAGCCTTCCAGAGCGCCGACCTGCTGCAACACATCACGAAAGGCCCTGGCAGCCACCTCAAACAGCTCGGGCCCTGAAAAGCCATTGAACGTGCCTGCACTAGCCAGGTGCGGCTCGAGCGACGCAAACCCATCATAGCCTCGCGCCGCCAGAGCGGCAATCAGCTCGCGAAGTTGTCCATCTCCCTGACCGGCGGGCACCACCCGCTGCTCAGCGAGCAGACCATCTTTGATGTGCAAATAGTCGACATAGTCAGCCAGCAGCGCATAGCCCTCATCAAAGGGCCTGACGCCGCACATGACGAAATTGGCCGGATCAAAGGTAAAGCGCAGCTGGGGAGAGTCAAAGTGGGCCATCAAGTCATGGCAGCGTCGCGGGATATCGCCATAGATGTGGCGCTCGTTCTCATGCAGCAGCGTGACGGCGTGGCCAGAGGCAGTCTTCAGTAGCCGCTCCATGCGGCGCAACACGTCGCCGCGGCGCCGGTCAGCCTCGCCTTCAGGCACAAAGAAGGAAAAGAGGCGGATATAGGGGCATTGCAGCTCCTCAGCGACCAACAGAGCACGTTCAAAGGCCTGTAGGTGCGGCTCCATGGGCGCATCGATGTCGATCTTGCCGATGGGTGAGCCGATAGCCGAGACACCGACACCAGCCGTCTCGAGCCCCTGCTTTACAGCTGCCAGCTCATCATCATCAAGCTCCAGAACATTCTTGCCCCACACGCCACGGAGCTCGAGGTAGTGAATGCCAAGCCCACCAAGCACCTGCAGCTGCACGTCGAGTTGTGCATCGATCTCATCAGCAAACCCACTCAGCGTGAACATATCGCCTCCCGACTCGGTATGGGCTAGAGAACAAGAAAAGCCCGGCAGTCAGCAAGCTGGTCACTGCCGGGCACATCAATCGCAGACAGGGCGAGGCTTGGGCTAGGCCTCTTTTTCGGCTTCTTCTTTGGCCTCGTCAACGGCCTGCTTGACCTCTTCGGTCGCATCTTCGGCCGTCTTGGTCGCCTGGCGAAACTCGCGGATGCCCTTGCCCAACGCACCACCAAGCTCTGGCAGCTTGCCAACGCCAAAGATGATGATCACGATGACAAGGATAATGGCGAGTTCCCAGATTCCGGGCTTCATCATAGCGGGTGCTCCTCTTCTGAATGCCGCCAGACTTGCCGTGGTGCCACGGCCCCTGGGCTAGGCGTCTGGCGAGTCCTTCTTGTCATCCTTTTCGTCAACGAGGCCCTCTTTCGAGGCCTTACGGAACCCAGCAATGGCCTTGCCCAGCGCGCCGCCAACGGTACTGAGTTTGCCAGCGCCGAAAATCGCCAGCACGATGACCAGAATGATGACCAGTTCCCAAATGCCAGGAAGCTTTGGAATCATCGACTCCCTCCTTGGTGCTCCAACCTCATTGTACTAGGCTGCAGGGCATCGTCAAATCTGAAGGCGTTCTTACGTCTAGTGATGAACGACCTCATAGTCGGGCGGCACCAGCTCGACCCATGTCTGGCCGGGCTTGAGCGGCACCAGCCCCCCCTTATTATCATAGTACTGCACCAGCCCGCCATCGGCAGGGCGACGCCAGGTACAGGGCACCATCTGTCCATCGCGGAAAAGCGAGGCCTCACCCTCGCCGGACAGCACAATGTCGATAGCCGTGCTGCCTAGGCTGTCTTCAACGATGTCCGTCTTGTTGTGAGCAACATAAAGAACCACCACATTAGCCGCTGAAAGCTGCTCACCTGTAACGCCATCGATGTGTGGCTCTCCGGCCACGCTACGCAGATAGACCCCAGTTGCCACATCATACTGCCAGTCGGCCTTGCACACCTGAGGGTAGGGTATGGTGACCGCTGTGGCCGAATCGCCGTCGGGCGGCTCTGCGTCAAACAGATAGCCCGCTACAGGTTCGTCGCTCTCTTGACCCAGCCCCAGCAAGTACTCGTGCACGCGCTCGACAGACGTATACATGCGACCGCGCCAGTCATACCCGGGCAAGATGGCATAGGGCTCATCATGAAAGTACTGATCGAGATCGGTAAACTCCTTGGATTGGGAGATGAACCAGCGTATCTGGTCACTGGCGCCGCTATGCACCAACACCGCATTGAACTGCGGCGCTATGGCTAGGCTCGACAGCCGGGCGCTGCGGATAGGCCGGACGCGCTCGGCCTGCCCAGCCAGGTAGATGGCGGTGAATCGCGTCAACGAATAGCCTTCCATCAGCTCTTCGTAGACGATTTCTGCAGCGCCAAGGCCGTCTTGAGGGCGGATGATGGGGTCGTTACCCACGCGCACAGCCAAAACACGCCGCCGCAAGAGCTCAGGGTCAGACACCGGCAGGCCTGTCAACGGATTGACATTGGGGTCTGGTGTGGGCGTAGGAACCAGGGTTGGCGAGGGCGTGACTGTAGGGGCAGGGGTCTCACTGGGCGCTGGTGTAAAGGTGGGCTTGGCCGCTCGCGTGGGTTCACCTACAACAACGGTCGGTGTTGGTTCGGCCTGACAGCCAATGAGCAGCACAAGAGCCACGACAAGAGATAGGGAGAGCCAGCAGAGACGAGGTCGCGTGGTCATTCGCGGTCGCACAGCTCCATCGCAGTATAATGTCCAGACAACGCTTAAGGCATAACGAGCGCCATTATAGCACAAGCACCAGCGACGCTAAAAGCATCGTTGATCAGGGAGGCGACCGATGCGGTGGAACGAGCAGGGCATTCAAGAGAATGAACGCCACACTGTGGTGCCGCGCACCCTCGTGTTTGTCATTGCAGAGCGACACCTGCTGCTCTTGCGCGGCTCGCCTCAAAAGCGCATCTGGCCCAACCAGCTCAACGGCATCGGCGGCCACCTGGAGCCTGATGAGCACCCTTTGGAGGGAGCCCTTCGCGAGTTGAGCGAAGAGGCCGGACTTGAGCTGCACGACCTCGAGTTACGTGGACTGATCCATTTAGCCGATACGAACTCGCGACGCTCTGACCCAGGCGTGCTGCTGTTTGTCTACGTAGGCGAGGCTCCTTCGCGGGCCGTCCAGCCATCTAGCGAGGGCACGCTCGAGTGGCACCCGCTGGAGGCGCTGCCCTATGATGACATGGTGCCAGATCTGCCCCATCTACTGCCACTGCTCCTAGACCAACAGCATGCTGGCAAGCTCGTCTATGGGCACTATGCCCCCGATTCTGACGGGGCCATGCAGTATCGCTTTGGACGTAGCTAATGCCTCGGTTCAGCTCACGACCAGGCGCTCGCTGTCGAGCGGCCCCAGTGCTAGCAGCGCCGGGTGGACATGGCCATTGCTCACTAGCCAATCGGGCGTGTCAAGCGTCGTTGGCTGGCCACGCATGTCTGTGGCCATGGCACCGGCCTCAGCCAAGATCAGCGAGGCGGCAGCCGTATCCCATGACTTGAGGGTGTACTGGTAGTATGCATCAGCCCAGCCCGCGGCCACATAGCACATGGCCAGAGCTGCGCTGCCCACGCTGCGCGGCACAAAGATCTCTGGTGTGATCCTGGCAAAGTAACGCACGCCTTGCTCGCGCCATGACCGGTCGCGTGGCCAATCCATGAGCACAATGCAGTCGCCCAGATCGCTGCGCTCACTGACGTGGATGCGCGCCCCATTGAGCCAAGCGCCATGCCCGCGTTCCGCCGAAAACAACTCTGCGCTCACTGGATCGTAGATCGCCGCGCACACCACCTCGCCCGCCATCGCCGCCGCCACCGACACGCACCACCCCCCCAGGCCGCGCGCATAGTTGGTGGTGCCATCGAGCGGGTCGATATACCATACGGGCTGCGTAGCGCTCTGTAGTGCTGCCTGATTGCTCTCCTCTGACACGAACAACCCCTCAGGGCAACCGCGTCGCAGACATGCGATAGAGAGAGCCTCAGCCTCCAGGTCGGCCTCTGTGGTGATGTCGCGGGCCCCTTTGAGGATGATCTCGTGCGGCTGACGGTAGCGTGATAGCAGGGCGCGGCCCGCCACACGGGCCGCCTCGATGGCCAAATCTAGGTACATATCGCCTTCCAGATGGTTATTTGATGCCCGTGCGGGCGATGCCCTCGATGAACTGCTCTTGTACAAAGAGGAACAACACGATGACCGGCACGATCGTGAAAGATGCCGCGGCCATATACAGGTTGAACTGGGTGCCAGCCTCGGTCGAAAAAGATGCCAGGCCCAGCGCCAGAGGGCGCATCGTCTCGTCATCGGTGACCAATAATGGCCAGAGCAGCGAGTTCCAAGCGCTTAGAAAGTTGAACATGCCAGTGCTCACCAGGGCGGGTTGAGCCAGCGGCAGAGCGATGGCGAGCAGAAAGCGCGTGTGGCCACAGCCATCGATGGTGGCAGCATCGAAAAGGTCGTCAGGAACGCTCTTGAAGAACTGTCGCAGGAAAAAGATCGACAAGACGCTGACGGCATAGGGCACCACCAACGCAGCAAAGCTGTTCTTCCACCCCAGTTGACTGATGGTGATAAAGTTAGGGATGAGCACCACCTCAGAGGGCACCATCATGGTCGCCAAAAAGAGCATGAACAGCAGATTGGCGCCCGGGAAGCGCATCCGGGCAAACGCATAGGCTGCCGGTGCCGAGGTGGCCACGATCAGCAACGGCGTCGCCACACTCATGATGATCGAGTTGCGGAAGTAGTAGGCGAATGGCGCCCGCCTCCATGCCTCGACATAGTTGTCCCAGAAGGGTTTGAGCGCCACACCGCGCTGCGCAACCGTCGAGTCCCAGGCGGCAGCGAGCCCGCGCTGGCCCCAAAAGTCGAGCAGCGCCACGACAAGGAACAACGCCAGGTGCGCCAGCAGGTACAAGATGCGCCAGCGTGTCTCGTGGAAGCGGCGCATGACCCAGATGCCCAGCGCCAGCCAGGCTACGAGGGCGACCAGCCAAAGTGGATGCGACGCAAATGCAGCCCCCAGCACACCCAGGCGCACGCCCCATTCGGCAGGAAAGACGGTTGGAGGGGTAGCGATGGCCTCGGCGTAGGTCTTGAACGAGGTGAGGATCATCCACACAAAGGGAAAGCAGGTAATCACGCCACCGAGAGACAGAAAGAGATAGAGCGCCCCGCGGTTCAGCTTGCGCCTGCTGTGTGGGTCGAGCAGCATTGAGTGACGTGCCGACGCTGTCATAGTGCCCCCTATTGATAGATCACGCGGTTGCCCGCAAGGCGCTGGTTGATCAGTGTCATGATCAGAATGCATACAAACAGCACGATGGCGATGGCCGAGGCATAGCCCCAACGGCTGGCATTGTAGAATTGCTCATAGATCATGAACGTCACTGAGGTCGTAGTGCGCAGTGGGCCACCATCGGTGAGCACATAAAACATGGTAAAGGAGCGAAAGGCGCCGATGGTCGACGTGATGAGCAGGAAAAAGGTGGTGGGCGAAAGCAACGGCAGGGTGATCTTCCAGAACACCTGGCCTTCGGTAGCGCCGTCAATACGGGCCGCCTCATAGAGGTCGGGCGGCACGTTATAGAGCCCGGCCATGTAGATCACCACGTCATACCCCGTAAAGTGCCACATACTCACCAGCGAGACAGCCAATAGCGCCATACTGGGCCCCTGCAGCCAGGTGGGCGGCGTGTAGCCAAACTGCTTGCCCAGATAGAGCAAGATGCCGCGAGGCTCCTGCAGCCAGCGGACGGGGAAGAACGAATCCATCACCTGCACCAGGTTCGCGTGGGCTGAGGGCCGCAGCATCAGGTACAGCCCCGTAGCCAGCACCAGCGCGCCGACAAAACACCATGCGCGGGTGGCCAGAGCCGTGCGCTGCCTACAGGTCGCTAACAGATAGAGCACCCATACCGCCGCCAGCGCCACCCAGATGTAGATGCCGGGCGAGCTGCCGACCACGGTCAGCACCGCAGCCAGCCCTCTTGACACTCCCCCAGCGATATAGTTCAGCACGCCCGCCTGATAGTTAAAGATCCATTGCCAGACCATGGCGGCAGGCACGAGCGATGTGACATAGGGCAAAAAGTACAACGTACGGAACAGGGCGCGGTAGCGGATGGGACGAAAGAGCAGATAGGCCAGCAGTAGCGAGATCATCATGGTCACCGGCACGGTGGCAACCACGTAGAACACCGTCACTTGAAAAGCCTTGCCAACGTTGGGGTCGCTGAACAGCGTACGGTAGTTCTGCGAACCGACAAAGGCCCCCTTGACGATGCTCCAATTGTGCAGGCTGATGAAAAAGGCGCGGAACACAGGATACAGCCCAAACACGATGGTGATGACCAGAGCGGGCAAAATGTAGAGATAAGCAAGCGCCGCTTCACGGGCATGGCGCATCAAGCGGGAACGGCGAGCAACCCGGAACCCAGCGAGTTGGTCCATCTATGTTCCTTTCGCTCTTGGTTCATCTCTGAACGCGATTCTATGAACAGACCGGGCGACGGTCAAGCGTCATCCTACAGGCAGGCTTGGTGGCGCCAATAATCGACGCTATAATCGCTGACAGTCAACTGCCAAAGGAGGTGCCCACATGGATGGACTGCGAACGCTTGGCGAACAGGTGCGCGACTGCCAGGCGTGCCGACTGGCGCGCGGACGCACCCATGCGGTGCCCGGCAGCGGCGCGCCCGATGCTGAGATCATGTTCGTGGGCGAGGCTCCCGGCTTTCATGAAGACCAGCAAGGCCTGCCCTTTGTGGGTGCTGCCGGGCAGTTCCTCGATCAACTGCTGCAGTCGATTGGCTTGACGCGGTCACAAGTCTATATCGCCAACGTCGTCAAGTGTCGTCCGCCCAATAACCGTGATCCCCAACCCGATGAGCTCGAGGCCTGTCGTCCCTTTCTCGATCGACAGATCGCTCTGATCAAACCCAAGATCATCGTCACCCTGGGCCGGTTTTCAATGCAGCTGGCCTTCCCGGGCACCAGCATCAGCAAAGTCCACGGTCAGCCAGTGCGCATCGGCGACATCACCTACTACCCGATGTTCCACCCAGCCGCGGCACTACACCAGCCACGCTACCGAACCTTTATCGAACAGGATATGCTACGCCTGCCAGCGCTCCTGGAAGAGATCAAGGCAGGGCAGCAGTCCTCGCCCACCTCGTCTTCGCGGCCCGAGCAATTATCTCTCTTCTAGGAGCCTTTGGCGGTTATGTCGACCTTGCGTGTCATTCCCCTGGGCGGCCTGGGTGAGATCGGTCGCAATATGCTCGTGTTCGAATACGACGATGAACTGCTCATCGTCGACGCTGGCGTCATGTTTCCCGAGAACGACATGCTCGGCATTGACGTCGTGTTGCCAGACATGTCTTACGTGTTCGAGCGCGCCAACCGCGTCCGCGCTATTATCATTACCCATGGCCATGAGGACCACATCGGCGCTCTACCCTACCTGCTCGAGCGGGTTTCGGCCCCGCTGTACGCCACCCGATTGACGCTGGGTCTTATCAAGGTCAAGTTGCCAGCCGCTTCTGAGCACAGCGACAACCTGCACGTCATCGACCCCGACGATCGGCTGGAGCTAGGGCCGTTTCTGTTATCATTCTTCCGCGTTAGCCATAGCATTCCAGATGGCGTGGGCCTGGCCATCGAAACGCCCGTGGGCATGGTGGTGCACTCGGGCGACTTCAAGTTCGACCACAGCCCCGTCAATGGCCAGCGCACCGAGTTCAGCAAGCTGGCCTTGCTGGGGGGGCAAGGCGTCCGGCTGCTCCTCTCTGACAGCACCAACGCCGAGAGCCCAGGCTATACGCCCTCTGAGGCCGAGTTGGGCAAGACGCTGGCCCGTGTGTTCGCGTCTTCGCAGGGGCGCGTCATTGTCGCCACCTTTGCATCCAACATCTCTCGCATCCAGCAAGTCATCGACACCTCTCGCGTACACGGGCGGCGTGTCGCCATCGTGGGGCGCAGCATGGTGCAAAATGTGCGCGTAGCGCGCGAACTGGGCTATCTACAGGTGGAGGATGATGCTCTGGTGCCTGTTGATCAGGTAGAGCATCTGCCTGAAGGGCAGGTGACGCTGATCTGCACCGGCAGCCAGGGCGAGCCTACCTCTGCGCTGGTGCGCATGGGGCAGAGCGGCCTACGCTCGGTGAGCATCACCCCTGGCGATACAGTGATCGTCTCAGCCTCGCCCATCCCCGGCAACGAGGAGTATGTCAACCGCACGCTCGACAACCTCTTCCGCCTGGGCGCCCAGGTATTCTATGATGAAGTGCTAGATGTGCACGTCTCGGGGCACGCCAGCCAAGAAGAGCAAAAGATGCTCATCAACCTGTTGCGGCCCGACTTTTTCGTACCCATCCATGGAGAGTACCGCCATCTGGTGCTGCATCGTGAGCTGGCGCAACGCTGCGACATTCCCCGTGACAACACCTTCTTGCTCGAGACGGGAGACGTGCTCGAACTCGACCACCATGGTGCCCGCATCGCCGGGCATGTCTCGGGAGAGCGGGTGCTGGTCGATCGCCACGGCCTGACAGACACCGAGAACGGCGTGATGCAGCAACGTGCCGATATGGCCAACAACGGGGTTCTGGTTGCGGTGGTGCTCATCAACAAGTACACCGGCAGCCTGTTGGGAGACCCGCAACTCGAGATGCGAGGTTTTTGCTACCCCAACGAGGAAGAAGCGATGCGGCGTCGCGCCCAAGAAGCCATCGCCCAGGTGGTAACGCGGGGCGGCAGCCGCGTTGAGCTGCTGGCACGCCTAGAGCAAGAGCTGGCCCGTGTGGCGCACAGCGAGACCGGTCGTCGGCCAGTGATCATCCCGGTGCTGTCGAAAACATAACCTTCGCGGCGTGGTATAATGGGGCTAATGGTAGTGGCAATAGTCACCAGCAAGAGGCTCCCGCTATGACCAAACGCCCTACGGCGGCCCGTTCGACAGGCACACGACGCACATCCACATCTCGTGGTAGTTCGTCGCGGGCTCGTTCCGCCAGATCAACCCGCGCCCGCACCACGCGCCGCCGGCCGGCCAAGAGAGCGCCCAAGCGTCTCACCCCGGCCCAGCGCAGTTGGATCGCCGGCATTGTGATGCTGACGATCGCGCTGGTCACGTTCATCAGCTTGCTCTCGGTCAACCTGGGCACGCTCACCGGTGCATGGGTGCA
>JAAYDS010000453.1 GCA_012729155.1 Chloroflexota bacterium
CTTCAGTGGGTAGATTACGCTCCGGTCCAGGCTCGCCATGCGTTGGTAGTGCCAGAGGCATGGGCGGCATCCGAGCGAGTGCGCTCGCTCTCTGATCTGGCCTATCACATGCAGAATCTAAGCCCTGACCTTGTGCTGTGCACGACGCCTGAGATCGCTGACTCTGTGCACGGCCCCGCATCCCTCGCCAGGGTCTACCACGCCCAATTCAAGGCGCCCAACATCCGGCAGGTAACAGCCGCAGAGGCCTTGCCGGCCCTGAGCACCGGGGCTTGCCACTGTGCCCTGTTGCGCCTCAACGAACTGCCCGCCGACACCGTTGACTTGCGTGTCTTGTGGGATGACAAAGACCTGATGCCTGCCTCGAACTTGGCGCCGGTGATGCGTTCGCAGATTCTACACAATGATCCCACCGTCATCCCATACCTGCGTCGGCTCTCCGCAGCCCTTGACCAGAAGACCTTAGCCGGACTCGTCGCCGAGGTGATTGCGGGCAAGAGCCCAGCGCGGGTGGCACGGCAGTTCCTGCGTACCGTCGACGTAGTGTCGACGCCCACGCCCACGCCAACCCCCACGCCAAGTTCGACGCCTACTGCGATAGCGCCCCAAGAAGCGTCAAAAGAGACCGATGCACCCTAGATAGGAGGACCCTGATTTGTCTCTAGCGCTGGGCATCGACACCGGAGGCACCTATACCGATGTGGCGTTGGTCGAGTATGATAGTGGCCGTGTCCTGGCCGTCGCCAAGGCGCTCACCACCAAACACAACCTCTCGCTCGGCATCTCACAGGCCATCGACAACGTTGCTTTTGATCCGCGCGAGATCGGCCTGGTCTCGCTATCAACCACTCTGGCCACCAACGCACTGGTCGAAGCGCAGGGCGCTCCAGTGTGCTCAATACTGATCGGCTACGAAGGACGCGTGGCCCCGGGAACCGATCTGAGCGCTGCCCTGAATACCCCCTTCTATGCCCTGGTGAGCGGCGGACACGACAGCAGCGGCCGAGAGCTGACGCCGCTCGACAGCGACGCGGTGCGGCACGCGGCTTGCGCCTATGCCGACCAGGCCGAAGCCTTTGCTATCTCGAGCTACTTTGGCACGCGCAATGCGGCCCACGAGCTGGCCGCGCGTGACCTGGTTCAGCGGCTCACCAACAAGCCCGTCACCTGCGGCCACGAACTCAGCAGTAAACTCGACGCTCTACGCAGAGCCACCACCGCATCGCTCAATGCCAGCCTCATTCCGCTGGTGTGTGGCCTACTTGATGCTGTTCTGGCCGTTCTGGCCGAGCGACGGATCGAGGCACCGGTGATGGTTGTCAAGGGAGATGGCTCGCTGATCAGCGCCGAGGTGGCCCGTGAGCGTCCGGTAGAGACGATACTGTCGGGGCCGGCCGCGAGCGTGGTGGGAGCCATGGCGCTCACCGGGAACAATGACACCATCGTCGTCGACATGGGCGGCACAACCACCGACATCGCTATCATTCGCGATGGCGCGCCAGTGCTCAGTAGCGAAGGCGCCACCGTCGGCGGCTGGCGCACCATGGTTGAGGCCATTGATGTCTACACCTGCGGCCTCGGCGGCGATAGCCAGGTGCACCTTGATGAACGCGGCGCCCTACAGGTGGGGCCAAACCGTGC
>JAAYDS010000080.1 GCA_012729155.1 Chloroflexota bacterium
GCATCGACCACCCGCGAGGTGTCTTTGCCGAGCCACATCATGTGGGGCAGGGCATAGGCGTGGGGGCGCAGCAGTGCGCCGGAGAAGCTGCGGCCGGTGTGCTCGCACCAGAGCCGCGTCTGCGCCACAGCCAGGTCAAAGCAGTTCGCCTCCCAGTGGGCGCAACTGGCCACCAACACCACACGCTGCTTGCTCTGCCCCTGGCGCAGCTTGTGCCGCGAGCGACCGTCGCGCAGCTCCATGGTCGGCTCCAGCAGCGGCAGCGAGCGGTCCATCAGGTTCTTGAGCGGCGCGCTCACGCCACCCAGGCCGATCTCGGTGGACAACACACACAGGTCGGCCGCCTGCAGTTTGCGCAACAGCATCGATACATCATCTTGCACAACGCAATGTCCTGGCGTCTTGAACCAACAGTCATGGCACTCGAGACAGGGCCCCACCTGCAGGTCGCTCAGGTGATAGAGGTCGACCTCGGCGCCGCCCTCGTCAAGCCCTTGGACGAATGGCTCCAGAATCAGCATGGCCAGGCTTCGGCTGCGTTGTGGGCTGGCATTCAAAGCCATCACGTGCATCGTTGACCTTCCTTTCACAGCCCGCTGCATCGCTGACCAGCGAGCGGCGGCTCTAGCTCGCACTCACCTTGGCGCATGCTGACATGGCGCCTCCTTTCACAACCGGCGCACGCGCTCGAACGACGACGGTTCGCCAGGCCGCGTAGCAGCGTGGCGGGCGCCCTCTGGGTGCAGGCGACGCCTCATGGCGACCTGGTCGGCCACAAGGACGCCTGGCGCTAGAGATGGCGCGTGGGAATGGCGCTCGCCGCACACGAGCGAATGGGGAAGGGACAATGGGGCAGTAAGTCGGCCTGGCCACATCGCGGCTTTGCCTCAAGGGCCACAGTGCCTATAACATAACATAACATCTGCGCTGGCCGCCGTCAAGCCGATTTTACGCAGTGCTGACGGTGCAGAGGCGCTGTGCCCGCTGCGTGCGCTTTTGCATGCCAGAGCGGTTGTCTTTGTTTGGCTTGTGCGGGTAACATCTGCCTGTGGCGCGGCCCACACGCCTGGCCACGCCGAATACTGCCCAAGGAGCCGTCATGGGAGAGCAACGACGCATCCGGTTCGCCGCCGACCTGTGCACCTTTTACGCGCCCGCGTTCTGGGGGGCGCCAGAGGGCTTTGAGATGGCCACCATCCTGGATGGCCGCTGGGAGCCGCTGCCCTTTTGGGAGCGCATCCTCGACAGCGCCCGCGAGGCGGGCCTCGACGGCCTCGAGATCACCTTTGCCCCCGGAGACTGGCACGCCGCCACGCGCGCCTACGGCTCCGCGGCTGGCTTTCGGAGCGCCCTTGACGATCGCGGCCTGGCCCTGGCCAGCGGCTTTATGTCGAGCCGCATCCCCGGCGCCAACCGCTACGCCCACCTGGCCGACGCCCAGGATCGACCGCTGCTCGTCGACATGGCGGCGGCCTATGCCGAGTTCCTGGCGGCCTGCGGCGCAGAGCTGATGGTGGTCTCGCTTCCCATCCGCAAGACGCGCAGCGCCGATCCACCGCTCTACGTCGACCTGGGCTATGCCTCGCTGATCGCCGACACGCTCAACCGCATGGGCGCGGCCACCCTCAGGCAGGGCGTGCGGCTGGTGCTGCACCCCGAGGCCTTTACTGCCTTTCGCAGCAGCCGCGATGCCGACCTGTTCATGCTGCTCACCGACCCCACCTATGTGGGCATGTGCCCCGACACGGCCCAGTTCACCGTTGCGGGGTCCGATCCACTCGAGATCGTGCGGCGCCACCGCGACCGTGTGGCGTTGACCCACTGGAAGGATGCCGTGGGCCCCGCGCCGCTAGACGTGCCCATCGACGACACCATCTTTGCGCGGCAGGTGCAATGGTTCGCTGGCGTGGGCACCGGCGTGGTCGATTGGCCCGGCTGGCTGCGCCTCTTGCGCGAGATCGGCTACCAGGGCTGGGCCGTGTTCGAGCTCGACAACGCGCCAGACCCGGTGGCCGCGCTACAGGCCATCAAGCGCTATGTCGAAGGCGCGCTGCTGCACATCTACCGTTGAGGCCACGGCGCCCGCTGTCCGAGCTATGGGCTCAGCACGTCCACGCCGTCGGCCTCGAAAAAGGGCACCACCGGCAGCCGCGCCGCTGCCGGCTGCTGCAGGCGCACCACCGCCAGATAGCACTCGCCGCGCTGGCCGACAGTGGCGTCGGCATAGACCAAAAAGGTCGTTCCACAGGTGCAAGAGACCATGGTCTTGCTGGTCGCGTCGAGCACGCCGCGCATGCGCAGTAGCAGGTGCCCTTCATCTGAAGGCGCCGCGGGGTGCGTGGCCGCCACGCTGCCCGAGCAGCCCAGCCCCTGCAGCTTGCCGTCGCAGATCACCCGCGCCGCGCGCAGCCTGAGGATGTGCTGCGGTTTGATGACGTCAGCGCGTCGCGCCCTGATGCGGTAGAACTTGCGCGATTCCACATCGCTTGGGCTGCTGGCCAGCCCCTTGGCGATGAGCTGAGCATGCTCGCGGTAAAAGTCTACCATCTCCATCGACAGGTCGGCCTCGAGCACCTTGCCTGCCGAGGTCTGGACGCGTGCAGCGTCATCGCCGCCGGCAGTGTCTTCGCCGCTGGCAATGCCCCCAAACAACCGCTTGAGAAACCCCATCGTCCAGCCTCCTCTCACCGGCCCACAGCGGTGGCTTTACTCCCCTGCGCGCCGCTGGCCCATCGTTGCATATCGAGCCCGCTCGGCTCCTGGAATACCCGCAAGTCGAACGCTGCCGCCGCGGCCAACAGGTGCTCAAAGATCTGCGCCTGGATGGCCTCGTAGGTCACCCACTCGGTCGTCCTGGTGAACACATACACCTCGAGGGGCAGGCCCGTGGGCGCCGGCGCCAGCACGCGCACCACAAAGGGCATCTCCTCGGTGTAGATATCGGGGCGCGATCGCAGGTAGGCCACCGTATAGGCCCTGAACACCTCCAGGTTGGTCACCTGGGGGCCATCCAGCGGCAGGTCATAGTGATCCTGATGCGCGGCGGCATAGGCCTCGAGCGCTGCCACGCGCTCGCTCACCCAGTCGGCGAGCAGGTCGATGCGTGTCCAGCGGCGCAGCGTCTCGACGCTGCAAAAGCCGATGCTGAGCTGGTCGATCAGCAGCGAGCGCTGAATGCGCCGCCCGCCGCTCTCGACCATGCCGCGCCAGTTGCGAAACGACACATCCATGATGCGGTGCGTGGGGATGATGCTGTAGGTCATGTCCCAGTTGCGCACCTTGATGGTGTGCAGGTTAATGTTGACCACGTCGCCATCGGCGTCATAGCTGGGCACCTCTACCCAGTCGCCCTCGCGCATCAACCCGTTGGCCGCGATCTGCACGCTGGCCACCAACGCGAGGATGGTATTCTGAAAGATCAGCATCAGCACCGCCGCCACCGCGCCCAGGCCCGTCAGCAGCGCGATGGGCGAGCGCCCCGTCATCAGGCTGATGCTCAGCACCAGCGCCACCATCAAGATCAGCAGCTTGGCGATATCCAGATAGCCGGCGATGCTCACCCCGCTATAGCCCGAGCGCTTTTCATACAGGGTGTTAATGGCGCTCAACAGGGCAAACAGGGTCAGCGCCACGATCCACAGGATCA
>JAAYDS010000454.1 GCA_012729155.1 Chloroflexota bacterium
GTGCAAACCGACGAGACGCCGCCCCTAGGGACGGCGTCTCGCACCTTGCGTAGTCTAGTCCTCAAAAGCGGCGTCAAAGCGGATGTTTGACGGGGCAAAGTCGACACTTCTGACAAAGGCGCAAGCCTCGGTAGCGCCGTACTCCCGATCCATGCCCGAGTCCTCCCACTCGACCGAGAGCGGGCCCTGATAGTTGATGCGGTTCAGCCAACGGATGATGGGCTCAAAGTCGACGTCGCCATGGCCCAATGAGCGAAAGTCCCATCCACGGGCGGCAGCGCCAAAGTCGAGGTGCGAGCCCAGGATGCCCGAGTAACCATCGAGCGTGGTGCCAGCGTCCTTCATGTGCACGTGGTAGATGCGATCCTGGAACTCTTGGATGAACCGTGCCGGGTTGACGCCTTGCCACTGCAGATGGCTTGGGTCAAAGTTGAACCCAAAGGCCTTCCGACCGTCGAGAGCTTCCAGCGCCTTCTTGGCCGTTACGATGTCATAGGCTATCTCAGTTGGGTGCACCTCAAGGGCGAACCGCACGCCTACCTGGTCAAACACGTCGAGGATTGGATTCCAGCGCGCGGCAAAGTCGACGTAGCCGGCCTCGATCATCTCTGGCCCAGGGTTGGGGAAAAAGTAGAACAGCTTCCAGATACTCGAGCCCGTAAAGCCGTTGACCACATCGACACCCATCAGCTTGGCCGCACGCGCCGTATTCTTGATCTCTTCGGCTGCACGTTGACGCACGCCCTCGGGGTCGCCATCGCCCCACACGTAGGGCGGCAACGTGCCCTTGTGACGGCTGTCGATCGGGTCGTCGCAGACAGACTGCCCCACGAGGTGGTTGCTGATCGCCCAGCACTTGAGGCCGTATTTGGCGAGAATGTCATGGCGGCTCTGGACGTAGCCGTCGATAGACAGGGCCTTGTCAACCTCAAAATGGTCGCCCCAGCAAGCAAGCTCAAGGCCATCATAGCCAAAGCTAGCGGCTTTTTCGCACAGGGTCTCAAGCGGCAGGTCGGCCCACTGGCCGGTGAACAGAGTGACAGGTCTACCCATGATCGCTGCTCCTCATCATGCTTGTGTATGACGACTTTGGCCTAGAGCGCAAAGTCGAAAGGCGTCCACTTGACCGCAGACTGGCTGCTCTCAACGACCTTGTGCAAGAAGGCGACGCCACGTGCGCCATCCTCAGCCGTCGGAAAGTCGAGCATGATCTCGCTCGGCTCGATGCCCAGAATGCGGGCACGCAGCGTGTCGGTATAGTTCTTGTAGATGTTGGCAAAGGCCTCGATGTACGCTTCTGGGTGCCCGGCCGGCAGTCGTGTGCCATCGGCGGCCGCCTCGCAGACCCAGGGGTTACCCGGCGTGTAGAGCTGCTCGGGGCCACTGTTCGAGCGCACTCGCAGGAACATGGGCGTCTCTTGCCGCCACTCGAGGCCGGCTTTGGTGCCCCATACGCGGATGCTCAGCGTGTTTTCTTGGCCTGTGCACACCTGTGAGGCGGAAAGCATGCCCTTGGCGCCGTTGGTAAAGCGCAGCAGCATGGCCCCGTCGTCATCAAGCTGCCGACCCTCGACGAACACGGTGAGGTCGGCGCAGATATCAGCGATTTGCAGGCCGGTGATGTAGCTCATCAGGTGCTCAGCGTGCGAGCCCAGGTCTCCGATGGCCCCGGTGATGCCGCAGCGGGCCGGATCGGTGCGCCATTCGGCCTGCTTCTGGCCTGTGAGCTCGACCCGTTCGGCCAACCAGCCTTGCGGATACTCGACCGCTACCTTGCGGATCTCGCCCAGGGCACCGCTGGCCACCATGTGGCGTGCCTGTCTGACCATCGGATAGCCCGAGTAGTTGTAGGTCACTCCGAACAGAACGCCCGCTGCCTTTACGGCGCGGACGATGCTGCGAGCCTGCTCTACCGTGTGGCAGAGGGGTTTGTCGGTGACGACGTTGAACCCCGCCTCTACCAGACTGATGATAATGGGATAGTGCATATGGTTCGGCACTACCACCGACACAAAGTCGAGCCGTTGGTCAGAAGGCAGCTTGGCTTCAACCTCGACCATCTCTTGCCAGGTGCCATAGACTCGCGAGTCGTCGAGGTACAGATCGCGGCCCGAGGCCTTGCTCTTTTCCGCGGTCGACGAAAAGGCTCCTGCGATCAGCTCAACGCCACCTTCCAGACAGGCTGCGCGCCGGTGCACCGCACCGATGAATGCGTCACGCCCGCCGCCCACCATGCCCATGCGCAGCTTGCGCGGGAAAAAGGCTTCCTCGTTCTTGCCCTGAATCATGCCCAACCTCCTGTATGCTGCTGCTGAGACGAGGCGTGTCCTCACCGCATTTTGTGGGGCACCAACGCCGCTGTCAAGGCTGTCTACACATACTGGCCGTCCTCACGTAGAACCCGCCTGAGCTGTTGCACATCTAGCTCTTGCAGCGACACGTCTGCAGCAACGGCCAGCGCCGCTGCCGTGCCGGCAGCCTGGCCGATGGCGATGCAGGTGCCCATCACACGAGCGCCCGCCATGCCCTCGTGGGTGGCAGAGATGCAACGCCCTGAGGCGAGCAGGTTCGCTATTCTGATCGACAGCAGTGCACGATAGGGGATGTCGTACCAGCCACCCTTGGGCGGGTAGAGCTCGGCTTTGCTGCGCATGTGATCGTGCTCTGCTACCCAGTAGGGGCAGTTGACCCCGCGCGGGCACTCGACGGTGCACAGATGCACAGGATAGGTATGGCCCAGAGGACAGTGGATGTCGATCCACCACGAACCGCGAGCGATGGCGTCGTCGAAACGCGCCCCCTGATGGATGTCATCGCCGGTGAGCGCATAGGGGCCCACGATCTGACGGCTCTCGCGCGGACCGATCTGTGGCGAGGTTTGCTGCACATAGATATCGGCCATCTCTGGCACATGCGCTCGCAGAAGGCGCACCAGTTCCCAAACCTGCTCGCGCACATAGGCTTCGCCGCGCGTGAGGTCAGCATTACGGGCGCTATCGCCCGCAAAACGCGTCATATTGGCCGAGGTGTGATCGCGGTGGTGGGTGTTCTTGCCCATGAATCCGGAGTTGTAGAAGGCAAAACGCCCATCCTCCATCTCATGTTCGATCAACTCGGTGATCTCGCGCATACGCTCTGCACTGACCTCGGGGACGCCTCCCAGATGAAAGAACGAGCCCATCGACTCGCCGCGGCCGTCCCATTCGCGACCATGGGTCGTAGGCGCTCCAGCACGAAAGGCGATGTCCGCATCGCCGGTGCCATCGACAAAGATGCGCCCTGCCACCGCCTGGCGGCCCGATTTGTTCTCGATGATGACGGCTTCGATGCGATCATCTGCGGTAAAGACATCGGCGATCTGCGTGTGAAACAAAACCTGCACGCCTGCTTCGGCGCACATCTGGTCGAGTACGTACTTGAGTGCTTCGGCATCAAAACGGATGCCCCACTCCAGCAGGCTGTCTTCCCACGAAGGGGCGCCATCGATGGCGTTCAAGCGCTCGGTGATCTCGCGCAGCAGCCCTTCGACGATGGGTATGTGGCTCTCGGACGCGGTGTGGCCGAGCACCGGCGCCACCAGGCCGGCTGTTGCCAGTCCGCCGAGATAGCCGTGTCGCTCGATCAGCAGTGTCTTGGCGCCGTGCCTGGCGGCGGCGATGGCAGCAGAGACCCCCCCAGGGCCGCCTCCACAGACAACAACGTCCGCCTCGGTGACGATGGGAATCTCGCGGGCGGGCTCGTGAAGGGTGCGCATCGTCGGGCTCCTTTCGTGTTGTTGCGCTAAGGGCGAATATGATAGTCGCCGCGCACGATCCACTTGTAGGTGGTCAGCTCACGCAGGCCCATTGGCCCGCGCGCATGCATCCGCTGCGTGCTGATGGCCACCTCGGCCCCCAGGCCGAATACGCCGCCGTCGGTAAAGCGTGTGCTGCAGTTAACATATGTGGCCGCAGAGTCGATCTCGTTGAGAAAGCGCTCCGCGCTGGCCACACTGTCGGTAAGAATGCCATCGCTATGATTGGTGCCATGCCGCTGTATGTGCGCGATGGCCTCGTCGAGCGTGCTGACAACCTTGACCGAGAGCTGCAGCGAAAGGAACTCGACGCCATAGTGCTCTGCGGTGGCCGACGCCAGTAGATCGCCTGCGTCGGCGATGCTGATCGCGTCGAGGGTGGCCATGCTGGCCTCGTCGAGGTACATCTTGACGCCTGCTGAGGTCAGGTCAGTCACCAGCGCCGGTATCAGGTCTCCAGCCACAGACCGGTGCACGAGCACTGTGTCGAGGGCATTGCACACCGACGGCGCCTGCGTCTTGGCGTTGTTGATCAACGGTATCGAGCGGTCGAGGTCAGCGCTGGCATCAACAAACAAGTGGCAGACCCCGATGCCGCCATAAGCGACCGGCATACGCGCCAACTGCTTGACCAGCCCCTGCAAGCCTGGTCCGCCTCTCGGAATAACCAGATCGATCAGGTCGTCCATCGCGAGAAGCTGCGGCACCAGCGCGCGATCGGTCGATGTGACGAGCTGTACCGCGTCGGCTGGCAGGCCAGCCGCTGCCAGAGCCTCTTGCACGATACCCACCAAGACGATATTCGTCTGCAGACTCTCTTTGCCGCCGCGCATGATGACACCATTGCCGCTCTTGATGGCCAGCGCGCCGATGTCGATGGTGACGTTGGGGCGTGACTCGAATAGCGTGGCCAACAGCCCCAGTGGCACCCGCTTCTTGGCGAGCACCATGCCGTTTGCCAGCGTGTGGCCTTCAAACACTTCGCCCAGCGGGTCTGGCAATGCGGCGACATCTCTGCAGCCATCAACCATGCCTTGCAGTCGTTTGACGTTGAGGGTGGTGCGGTCGAGTAGAGCCGGTGCGATCCCTGCCTCAGTGGCATACGCCACATCAGCCTGATTTGCTTCCCATAGCTCTGGCCCCACGTTCGCCAGACGTTCAGCGATGCCCTGTAGCGCGGCATTGCGGGCCGCCGTCGTCGATAGGGCAAGGGCGCGGCCGGCGCTGCGGGCCGCCAGGGCCATGGCCCTGATATCGATTTCGCGCGTATTCATCTCGCCCATGGTGGCCTCCTTTGGTCGACGGTCACAACAGCACCAGGTTGTCGCGATGGATGAACTCGGGGCCATAATCGTAGCCGAGCAGTTCGGCGATGTTCTCTGAGCGCTGTCCCAGAACACGTAACAGGTCTTGTGAGGCATAGTTCGCCAGCCCGCGGGCGATGGTCTGCCCCAACTCGTCGATTACTGCCACGATGGCGCCGCGCTCAAACTTGCCCTGAGCCCGCACGATGCCAACGGGCAACAGACTGCGCCCCTTGGACAGCAGCGCTTCCGCTGCGCCGCGATCGATCTCGACTTGTCCAGCCACCTGCTTTTGCGCCAGCAGCCAGCGTTTTCGTCCCTCGGTGGCGCTGATAGGTGCGGGGAACAGCGTGCACACAGCGCGCTGTGCGGCTATGTCTAGCAAGATGTTCTCACGGCCGCCATTGGCAATAACCACCGATGTGCCTGCGTGAACGGCCATATCGGCGGCCACCAGTTTGGTGTGCATCCCGCCTGAGCCCATGGCCGTGCCGTTGCCGCGCGCAAACAGCAGCACGCTGCCATCGATCGCCTCAACTCTGGGTATCAGTGTCGCATCGGCATCGACGCGCGGGTTTGCCGTGTAGAGCCCATCGATGTCAGAGAGCAGTACCAGCAAATCGGCCTCGATCAGGTTCGCTACCATGGCAGACAGGGAGTCGTTCTCGCCGACGCGAATCTCTTCAGTGGCGACGGCGTCGTTCTCGTTGACGACAGGCACGATGTCGCGCTCGAGCAAGCCTGCGAAGGTGTCGCGCAGGTTGAGGTAACGGTGACGATCTTCGATGTCCTGGCGGGTCAACAGCACCTGGGCGGTAACGATGCCATACAGGTCAAAGTACTGCTCCCACAGGTGCATCAACCTTCCCTGGCCCACAGCGGCCAGCATCTGCTTGAAGGGGATGCTCTTGACCGTCTCAGGGAACCCGAGCTTCTCTCGACCGGCCTGCTGCGCACCTGACGTGACCAGCACCACCTGAGCGCCGCGTTGACGCAACTCGTGCAACTGGCGTACCAGGTCGACCATACGAGGCGGGTCAAGTCGCTGACCGCCGGCCGTCAGCGTGCTGGTGCCCACCTTGACGACGATGCGCCGCCAGGACATGTTGAGGCAGTTGGTTGGGTTGTCGCTGCTCACGCGATCCTCTTTGTTAGGTGCATCGTCGCGATTATAGCATCGCCCCTGAGTGCGACCAACCGGCATCACATGCGTCGGTTGACGACCTTTACCGCAGGGCTGGAACTGGTATACTGCAGGCGCCTTGATCCCACACCGGTGAGAGAGATGAGCAGACTGATGGGGCTCTGGCATCGTGTCGCGCGCGCGCGCACCCGCGAAGAGATGAACACGGTCTACCTCTATTTGGAGATCGTGTTCTACAGTTTTCTGGGCGCCGCTGCGTCATTTGATGGCACCTATGTGGTGCGGTTGGGTGCCACTAACCGGTTGATCGCCCTGCAATCATCGTTGCCGGCGCTGGCAGCGGCCCTGGCCTACATCCCTGCGGCTCGCTTTCTGGAACGACGCCAAAGCCCGTTCGGCTGGATTGTGGGTTCACTCACCGCAGTTCGATTGATGTACCTCTTTATGGTCATCTGGCCTATGGCGGCCATGCCCCAGGCGGCGCCACTGGTGGTGGCTACCATCGTGACCATGCAGTTGCCGGCCGTGGTGTTTGCTACCGGCTGGAGTCCGTTGCTGGCAGACGTGATCCCTGAGCGTTCGCGAGCACGAGTGTTGTCGTGGCGCATGATGCTGATGAGCGGAATGGTAGGCCTGCTGACCTATGGCTTTGGCCTCTGGCTTGAGCGGGCGCCCTTCCCGCAGAACTATCAACTGATGTATGGCATTGCAGTAGTTGGTGGGGTTATCAGCGTTACGATGTTGGGGCGGCTCAAGCTTCCGCCCACGGAGGCCGACGAGGCGCACCACAGCCAGCTCGAGGCGCAACAGGCCCCGGTGCTCTCGGGCGCCATAGAGCTCTTGCGCGAGAACCGCTACTTTCGCAGCATCCTGCTCAACACCGTCGTGTTCAACAGTGGCTTTTGGTTGGTGATGCCGCTCTACACCATCCTGTTCATCAAGCAGCTCGGTGCTAGTGATGGATGGGTTGGCATGCGCACCATGATTCTGCAGGCAGGGGGGCTGCTCGGCTATATCATCTGGCGCCGCGTCACCGAGCGGTGGGGCGAGGGCAAGACGCTCCTTGTCGCGCTACCACTGGTGACCACATTTCCGTTCTTGCTGGCGGCCTTTCCTGACCTGACGATCATCCTGGTTCTGTCGGCATGGATAAGCATCACCTCACCGGGCGTAGACCTGCCCCACAGCATGATCTTTATGTCGCAGCTACCGCGTCGGCGCCGCCATATGGCGGTGGCGCTCTATAGCATGGCGATGAATGTGGCTGCCTTTGTGATGCCCATCGTTGGCGTGCAGCTTTCAGAAATGATCGGGCTCGTCCCTACCTTGTTGGTGGGTGGGGCCGTGCGTGTTGTGGGCGCGGCGCTGTTCTATCTGCGGCCCATCAAAGAGGATATGTCGCCACGTGCCCTACTGCGATGGGGCAGGGCACGTGGCGACTAGTATGAGCGGGGTTGATGTTCCTAATCGGCCAAGATGAACCGTTCGATATCGGCGTTGCCCTCGAGTTCGGCCAGACGCTGATCGAACAACTCCTGCTGGCGCAGCTGTGCCCACGAGGGATCGAGCGGGCGGACCGCTTTTTCCTGTAGCAGGATGATGTGAAAGCCATAGTCGCTCTCGACGGGCACGCTGATCTCACCTGGTTCGAGGGCAAAAGCCGCCTGCTCAAATGGCTCGACCATCGCCCCTCGCGGGAACCAACCCAGGTCGCCCTCCTGAGCAGCGCTGCCGGTATCGATTGACAGCTCCTGCGCCAGCGTGGCGAATTCTTCACCGGCCTCCAGGCGCTGCGTCACTGCCTCGGCCTCTTCGATCGTCGCCACCAGAATGTGACTGGCTCGCACCTGCTCTTCCTCGCCGAGTGCGGCCTGCTGGTCATAGATGGCTTGCGCGGCCAACGTGGTGCTCACGAGATGGGACAGAGTGTCCAGGCTGACGCCATAGGCCTGCAGCACCTCACTGTCGGTGTCCACAGACTCGGCGGCTTTGAGCTGCTCTAGAAGCGAGTTCCTCTGCGACACAATCTCCTCTGCACTCGGCGTTACGCCAAGGGCGTTTGCCTCGGCCATCACGATTTCAGACTGCACCAGAACGTCGAGCACCTCACCGGCGATCTGCGGTAGAAATCCCTGGTACTCTTGCGTCGACCAGTCGATCTCATTCTGCATGGTGATGGCGTACAGTCGCAGCCGCAGGTACTCGGTAAAGAGCGCCATGCTGATCTCTGTGCCGTTCACTTGGGCAGCAGCGGGTATATCTGGCAGGTCGAGCGCCTCGAAGGCGGCCCCCATGCTTGCGATGGCCTGGGCGCGGAGGGCGACCATGTCGGGAGGCTCGGCGGTAGGCAGTTCTAGCTCGATGGGCGCCACCGTTGGCGTTGAGGCCGGCTCGTCGTCGGTAACAACGGTGGCAGGCGCCATCACAGTGGCTGCTGTTGGGTCTGGCTGCTCAGCAGTGGGCTGCCGACAGCCTCCCACTAGCGTGATGAGGATTACCGCGGCGATGGCGATGGCGTTACGCATAGAGGCTACTCCCAAGGGGTGATGAGTTCCATGGATTGCTGCACTATAGCA
>JAAYDS010000010.1 GCA_012729155.1 Chloroflexota bacterium
AGGTAGTCGACGAAAAGTACGGCAAAAAGTGCATGCTGGGCGAGCCCGAGGCGCAGGAAGCGCTCAAGTGGATGTACGACCTGCAGTGGGTAGACAACTGCCATGCGCAGCCCAGCCAGGTCGAGAATCAGTGGCCCATCGCTTCGATGGTGTCTGGCTTTGTCTGCACCGCCGAGGATGGCACTTATCCCATCACCGTCGACGAGGAATACGAGGGCAAACTGCGTTGGGACATGCGCCATGTGCCCAAGGGCCCGACGGGCATCCGCTCAGTGCTGGGCACCACCGACGCCTGGTCGATCACCAAGCAGACTGGCAATGCCGATGCCTCTTGGGCGCTGCTCAAGTTCTTGTCTGGCCCCATCTACCAGGCCAAAGGGATCATCGGCCTTGAGGGGCGGCTGCCCGTCCTCAAATCGTTGCAGAGCAACTGGCTAACCACCGTGCGCGAGATCCGACCGTCTCTCAACGATGTGCGCCTCGAGACCGCTGTCGAGGCCCTCGAGTGGGGCTATCCTGAGGACACGCCCTGGTTCGACAAGCAGACCGAGGCGACCCAGCTCATCACGCCTGCGCTCGAAAAGGTGTTCACCGTGGGTGATGTGGGCCCCGAGTACTTTATTGAGGTCTGCAAAGAGGTCGACGCCACGCAGATCTGACCCTGCGCTCAAGTGGGCGCTGACGCAATCGCGGGGGCAGGGGCACGGGCCTGGGCCGTGCCCCTGTTGTGTTTGCTGGCTTTGATGTATGATGTGAGTGGTTAGCTGGCGGACGGAGCTTGTCGTGCTGACGGGCCGTTCGCAACCCAACAGGATGGAGGTATGGCATGGGCAAGGTTCTGATCACCGGTGGGAGCGGGCGTTTTGCCAAGTACATGGCCCAAGTGCTGCGCGACAAGTACGAAGTGGTGCTTTTCTCACGCACCCAACCCCCCAAAGACCGCGCCGACCTGCCCTGGGTCGAGGGCGATCTCAATAGCTACGATGACTGCGTCAAGGCCGTGCAGGGCGTCGAGGTGATTCATCACCTGGGCGCTGTGCCCTGGCCCAGCGACCATGAGGCCACCCGCGAGCGGATCGCTGCCGCTGGTCGCGCTGTGCCGCCTTGGGATCAGACCATGAAGACCAACATCATGGGCACCTACTATCTGATGAAGGCCGCCGTCGATGCGGGCGTCAAAACGGTGGTGATGACCGGCTCTAACTGCGCCTTTGGGCATTGCTGGCGCCGCTCAGATCGGCCCTATCCTATCCAGTACCTGCCGCTCGACGAAAAGCACCCTTCAGACTGCGAAGTGTCATACGGCTGGAGCAAATGGGCGGGCGAGCAGATGCTGGCCCAGTTCAGCCGGGCCTTTGGCATTCGTACCTATGTGACGCGCCCGGCCCACATCAGTGATGCCGAGACGCGCAAGCGCATGGCTGAGAACGTCAAGCCCGCAACGCAGTGGAGCGGCGGCCTGTGGGGATGGGTGGCCTCGGAAGATCTGGCCGACCTACAACTCCTCATCCAAGAGGCGGCCGACGACCTGCCGGTGCATGATATCTTTGTGGGCAACAACCTGGATACCGAGGCTCTGGAGCCCACCATGGAGCTGATCGAGCGGTTCCGTCCCGATCTGCTGCCGGTGTCTCATGGCCTCAGTGGCCACGACGCACTCTTCTCGCCCAAGCACGCCTACGAGATGGTGGGCTGGGTACCGGCCATCACCTGGCGCGACTATTTGCCGAAATAGGCCTAGCAACACGAGCGGGGCGTGGCGTCAGGCCTGCGCCCCGCCTGCACTACAGGGAGGACACTGTGGGAAAGGTTCTGGTCACAGGCGCCAGTGGGCGCTTTGCCAAATACATGGTGGCTGCACTGCGCGACCAGTACGAGGTGGTGCTGTTCTCGCGGTCGCCTATTCCCGAGGACCGTGTCGATTTGCCCGCCATCATCGGCGACCTCAATAACTATGACGATTGCGTCAAAGCCGTTGAGGGCGTTGAGGTGATCCATCATCTGGGGGCCGTGCCCTGGGCCAGCGACGACGAAGCTGGTCGCCAGCGCCGCGCTGAGCGTGGCTTGCCCGTGCCACCCTTTGACGCCACCATGAAGACCAACATCATGGGTACCTATTACCTGATGAAGGCCGCTGTCGATGCAGGCGTCAAGACCGTGGTGATGACTGGCTCCAACTGTGCTTTTGGGCATTGCGGCTATGGCGCCACGGGCGAGTTCTACCCGGTGCACTATCTGCCTCTGGACGAAAAGCATCCCTCGGCCTGCGTCAACTCTTACTCATGGAGCAAGTTCGCTGGCGAGGACCTGCTGCACACCTTCACACGGGCCTTTGGCATCCGCACCTACATCACCCGACCGGCCCATATCTGCGACGAGGCCAAGCGCCGCGACATGGCCGCCACCGTCAAACCCGCCACCGAATGGAGCGGCGGCCTGTGGGGTTGGGTGGCCTCGGAAGATCTGGCTGAGCTGCAGCTGCGCATCCAGCAGGCGGCCAACGATCTGCCTCTGCACGATGTATTTGTGGGCAATAACGTTGACACCGAGGCGCTAGAGCCCACCATGGAGCTGATCGAGCGTTTTCGCCCCGAGCTCCTGCCTGTCACTCATGGGCTGCGCGGCTATGACGCGCTATTCTCTAACGCGCACGTCGAACAGATGCTTGGCTGGCTCCCCAATCGCAGTTGGCGCGAGTATCTACCCACTCCCTAGCCACGTTGGTGTATGACAAGCGGCGCAAGGTCACCCTTGCGCCGCTGTGGTTGCTTTGTGGTGCTCAGGTCGAGAGCTCAGCCAGCATCTTGCGCAACAGGCCCGCCATGCGCTCTTTCTGCATCGCGATGATGCGCTGCCCTAGCTCTCTTGAGGCGTGCATGCGCGGGTCTTGCCCCCCCACGCCGACAGGCCATGCCTGGGGATCGGATGGCAGCGCCGACATATCCACCAGCTCGGGTCTCAGCGCCATCACAAGCGACGTCTCGTTCATCGCAGCATGGTCGACCTGAACACCCAGGCCTTCCTGGTCGACGTCGCTGCCCCAGCACGTGAGGGTCTGCAGGCCAAAATCGCGGAGCCACTCGGCGTGTCCAGCAGCAAAGGCTTTGGTCGATGGGCCGTGCCCATGGCCCACCACAATGCGAAAGCCAGCTCGCGCCAGTTGCGCCAGTGCCGCACGTAGCAGCGCATGAAAGAGATCATCCGGAGCCCAGTACGCGCTGCCGTCGAGTTGCTGAGTAGGGTACCGCTGGGCAGGCGCTGAGGTCAGGCACAGGTCCATGCCATATAGCTGGCCGGTAGGGGTGTCACGCCTGCGGTCGGGCCCCAAGAAGAGCATCGGCAGAACGATGCCGCCAACCGCTTGCGCCAGTTCTAAAAAGAACCCCTGTGACTGCAGCCCGTCAGATCCAAGCGGCAAGTGCTCGCCATGCCACTCCAAAGTGCCCAGCGGCAGATACGCAATGGGCGCGGCGGCCAGGCGCTCGCGAAACTGCTGCGGGCGCAGCTCGGCATAGAGCACACTCATGCGATGACCTCCTCGTGCACATGGCTGTGGGCCGCCGGGCAGCCATGCTCGTGGTTGTGTTCTACCTGCTGCTCGGCACAGTCGCCGCAACAGGGGCCCATCGAGCAATCCTGATCGCCATACTCAACCTCGATGGTGACATGGTCGAACCCATGGGCGGCCACCACATGTTTGGCGCGATGCTTGATCTCCAGCGCCTCGTGCAATGGCGTCTCGCCAGCCACCACCAGATGGCTCGAAAAGACGTGGTGATCGCCATCGAGCGACCAGGCGTGGGCATGGTGCACCTCGCACACACCTTCGAGGGCGCCCAAGGCCTCCTCGACGTTGCCGAGATCAACATTGGGCGGCACCCCCTGCAGAAACAGCCGCATGGTGTTGGCCAGGCCGGCAATGGCGCGATAGAGCACATAGAGTGCGATAACCACCGACAGCAGTGGGTCAAGCACTGGCAGGTCCCAGATCAGCAGCGCACCCGAAACCACCAGGACCGCAACCCAGCCCAGAACGTCCTCGAGCAGGTGCAAGGCGGCTGTGCGGGCGTTCAACGAATGCTGATTGCGCAGGCGCAGCACGGCCAAACCGTTGATGGCGATGCCCACCACCGCCAAGATCGCCATGCCCGGCGCGTCGGGCCGCGCTGGCGCCCACAGGGCAGGGATGGCGCGCCAAAGGACGATGCCACCGCCGACGATGAGCACCAGTGTGTTGATCAGCGCCCCGAGAAGAGAAAAACGCCGATAGCCATACGAGAAGCGCGCATCCTGGCCTCGCTCTGAAATTCGCGCCAGGAACCAGGCCATCCCGAGGCTCAGGCTATCGCCCAGATCGTGTAGCGCGTCAGAGATCACGGCGAGGCTGCCCGTCCAGACGCCGCCGACGATTTCGAACAGCGCAAAGCCCAGGTTGAGCCAGAAAGCGACCTTGAGGTTGGCCACATCGCCATGGTTATGATGATCGTGATGATGCTGTGTCATGGTGTTCCTACGACTCGTCTTGATCCCCCGCCAGTGCCAGGCTCACCGCATCAGCCAGCGAGCGGGCACCGAGTGGCTCGGTACCATCGCCCCGCAACAGGGCGCTCTGCGCGGCTCGTGGCACCAGCACGCGCCCAAAGCCAAGTTTGGCCGCCTCGCGCAGGCGGCGCTCGGGTTGGCCTACGCTGCGCAGCTCGCCGGCCAGGCCCACCTCGCCGAACATGGCCAAATCGGCCATCACCGGCCGGTTGTAGAATGAGGATGCGATAGCCACCGCCACCGCCAGGTCGACGGCTGGCTCGTTGATGCGGAGGCCACCGACTACATTGACGAACACATCCTGACTGCTCAGCCTCAGCCCCACACGCTTGGTCAGCACGGCGATCAACAGGACCATGCGGTTATAGTCGATGCCGTTGCAGGTGCGGTAAGGACGCTCGGGGTTGCCTTGCGAGACCAGCGCCTGCACCTCTACCAGGATTGGTCGCGTGCCCTCCATGGTCACTGCCACGGTCGAGCCGGTTGCCTGGCCGATACGCTCTTCGAGAAAGACCTGCGACGGGTTGGTTACCTCAACCAGGCCATTCTCTCGCATCTCGAACACGCCCACCTCGTTGGTCGAGCCGTAGCGGTTCTTGACACTGCGTAACAGCCGAAAGCTGTGAAAGCGCTCTCCCTCGAGATACAACACGGCGTCGACGATGTGCTCTAGCACGCGCGGGCCGGCAATGGCGCCTGTCTTGGTGACATGCCCCACCAGAAAGGTTGGCACGTCGAGCTCTTTGGCCTGCCGCAACAGTGCCGCCGCGCTTTCGCGCACCTGCGTCACGCTGCCAGCCGTCGACTTGACGCCATCGGCATACACTGCCTGTATCGAGTCGACGATGGTCATACGGGGGCGTGTCTGTTCTACGTGGCCCATAATCTGTTCGAGTCGTGTTTCAGCCAGCATCAGTAGGTTGGGGGTGCGTATGCCGAGGCGTTCGGCGCGCATCTTGAGCTGGTGCAGCGACTCTTCGCCCGAGGCATACAGCACGGGCCCATAGGCGCGCGCCACCTGATCTGCCAGTTGCAGCAACAGTGTGGACTTGCCTATGCCGGGATCGCCTCCGATGAGCACCACGCCACCGGGCACAATGCCGCCACCCAACACACGATTGAGTTCCTCCATCGGCACGGGGTAGCGTTGATCGCCAGAGAGGGCGATGTCGGTGACAGGCTGGGGACGCGAAGACAACACCGTCTCTGGCGCGCGGCCAGAGACGGTGGGGGGTGCATCCTGCACGATGGTCTCGACTAGCGTGTTCCACTCACCGCATTCTGGGCATTTGCCCATCCAGCGCGGCTGAACAGCGCCACAACTCTCGCAGACGAAACGACGCTGGCTCCTGGCCATGATCAGCCCTTGTCAGCCGACACCAGCGCTTCAGGCTCGTCTACGCCCTCCGGCGTGCGGAAAACGATCTCGCCCTCAGAAGCGTCTACCACCACGACCATATCGGTGCTGGTGGCCTGTTTGGCCAGCAGCCTTTCGGCCAACGGGTCTTCGATCAGACGCTGGATGGCGCGACGCAGCGGCCGCGCGCCGAACTGCGGATCATAGCCCTCGTGCACCAGCAGCTCGTGCGCCGCGTCGGTCAGTTCGATCGATACATGATGCTCTGCCAGGCGCTCGTTGAGAAGCCCAACCTGGATGTTGACGATAGCGCGAATGTCCTCGCGGGTCAGCTCATGGAACACAACCACCTCATCGACACGGTTAAGGAACTCGGGTCGGAAGAGGCGCTTGAGCTCTTTCATGAGCTTGGCCTTCATCTCGCGATAGTCTGCCTCGGATCCCTCGGCTGGCCGAGAGGCCGCAAAGCCGAGCGTCGACTCGCGGCGGATCGCTTCGCTGCCCACGTTCGACGTCATGATGATGATGGTGTTGCGAAAGTCTACCTTACGCCCCTTGGCATCGGTCAGGTGCCCATCTTCCATAATCTGCAGCAGCATGTTAAAGGCTTCGGGATGGGCCTTTTCGATCTCGTCAAAGCAGACGACCGAGTAGGGCCGCCTCCGGATCGCCTCAGTGAGTTGGCCTGCTTCGTCATAGCCGATGTAACCTGGAGGTGCGCCCACCAGCCGCGACACCGAGTGCCGCTCCATGAACTCGGACATGTCGAGCTGCACCAGCGCTTCATCTGTGCCGAACATGAACTGGGCCAACGCTTTGCACAGCTCCGTCTTGCCGACGCCCGTGGGCCCCAGGAAGATGAACGAGCCGATGGGCCGCCGTGGGTCCTTGAGGCCGGCTCGCGCTCGACGCACAGAGCGCGCCAGTGACTCGATAGCCTGCTCCTGGCCCACCACTCGCTCATGAAGGGCATGCTCCATTTTGAGCAGGCGCAGCGATTCCTCTTCGGCGATGCTCGATACGGGCACACCGGTCCACATTGCCACAATCTCGGCGATGTCGTCGGGCGTCACGCGCAGGCCGATATCCTCGGCCTCCTCTGTCTTGAGGCGCAGGGGTTCGCCAAATAGCGATGGCTGCGCCTGCTCGGCGTCCAGGTCGAACTCGATCTCGTCGTCGAAAGGATTGCCAGCGTCGGTCAGGCTGCGGCGACGTACGGTGCCGTTGGCATGCCGCGTAATGCGAAAGACGCGCACCCGTGAGGCCGCCTCGTCGACGAGGTCGATGGCCTTGTCGGGCAGAAAGCGATCAGGCACAAAGCGCGCCGCCAGGCGTGCCGCGGCCTCGAGCGCCTCATCGGTGATGGTGAGTTTGTGGTGCTCCTCATAACGGTCGCGGATGCCCCGCAGGATCTCGAGCGTCTCCTCCACCGAGGGCTCGTCGACAAACACGGGCTGGAAGCGGCGCTCTAGGGCGGCGTCGCTTTCGATATGCTTGCGATACTCGTCCAGCGTGGTCGCGCCGATGCACTGCAGCTCACCACGAGACAGCGCTGGCTTGAGGATATTGGCTGCATCCATCGAGCTGCCCGCCGAGCCGGCGCCCACCAGCATATGTAGCTCGTCGATGAAAAGCACCGTTTCGGTCGATTCGATCTCGTCGATGACCTTCTTGAGGCGCTCTTCGAATTGGCCGCGGTACATGGTGCCCGCCACCAGCGAGCCTACGTCGAGACGCACCAGGCGCTTGCGGCGCAGGTCCGACGGCACCTGGCCGTCGACGATGCGCTGCGCCAAACCCTCGACGATGGCCGTTTTGCCCACGCCGGGCTCGCCGATCAAGGCCGGGTTGTTCTTGGTGCGGCGCGCCAGGATCTGGATCACCCGCTCGATCTCGGTCTCTCTACCGATGACAGGGTCTAGCTCGCCGTTCTGTGCCTTGGCGGTCAGATCGACACTCAGTTGTTCGAGCACTGACTCTTCGCTCTTTTTGCCGCGCGAGCGTCGCTCGGGCAGGGCCGGGGTGCGGTCTGTCGAGCTGTCCTGGCTCATGCGCGCGCCCAGGCGCCGGCGCACAACCTCTACACTGATGTTCAGGCTCTCGAGGACGGCTGAGGCCATCGACTTGTCGAGACGCAACAGCGCCATCAGCAGATGCTGTGTGTCGACCATGTCATCGCCCGAGTTACGGGCCTCTTCGATGGCCATCTTCATCACATCTTTGGTCTGATCGGTCAGCTGCAGCCGTGTGGCGTGCTGCTCACCGCGCCCGACCACGCGCACCACCGCGATGCGCACCTGGCCTAACGTCAGGCCCAGGTCTGCAAGCGTGCTCGCCGCTGCGGTGTCCTCGTTGCGCATCAGACCCAGCAAGAGGTGCTCGGTGCCGATATAACCATGATTAAGTCGCAGCGCCTCTTCTTGAGCCATTTTCAGAGACTGAAGCGCATCCCTGGTGAACTTTTCATCAAATGCAAAAGCCATCTCCCACCTTGCTTTCGTTGGCTGTGGTCGCTTGAAGCGCTCCACGATGTTTGGTTAGGCGCTCGCCTTGCGGAACGATCGTCGTCTCATCATCGCCGCCCAGCCAATCTGCACATTCATTATAACACTGATGACGACATCTGGCGGTTTCGGGTTGTGGATACACGAGGGCCGGTGTGTATCACACACCGGCCCTCGCCATGCTGCGCATAGAGACAAGAGCCGGCCACCAGAGGCCAGCTCTCCTCCAGTCTAGCGGTTAGCCTTCGTCGCTGTCACCGATAGAGGAAAGCTGGCTGGCATCTTCCCAATCGTAATCCTCAAAGTAGGTGTCATCGTTGACACGCCTCAGCGATAGGCCCAGGCGTTGGCGCGCCGAGTCGATGCGGATCACACGCAACTCGACCTCGTCGCCCACCTTGACAACTTCACTAGGATGCCCGATGCGCTCATCGGACAGCTCCGAAATATGGATCAGGCCCTCGATATCCTCATCCAGTCGAGCAAACGCGCCAAAGTCGGTCACGTTGGTGATAGTGCCAGTAACACGCTGGCCGATGCCGTAATTCTGCTCGACCATGGTCCATGGCTCGGCCTTGAGCCGCTTGAGGCTCAGAGCGATGCGACGGCGCTCCTGATCGACGCCCAGCACATACACCTCAACCTGCTGGCCCACCTGCAGCACCTGTTTGGGGTGCCCCACGCGGCTGTAAGAGAGCTCTGACAGGTGAATCAGGCCGTCAGCTCCACCAAGATCGACAAAGGCGCCAAAGTCGCACAGGCTGCTGACGA
>JAAYDS010000455.1 GCA_012729155.1 Chloroflexota bacterium
CCAAAGCTCGACTCTTCCCATACGTCGCCCGAACTGCGCGTCACCAGCAGGCCAGCGCCATCGGTGCCGGCGAAAACGGTGCCGTCTTTGCCAAAGTTGGGCGAGGCGGTCATCACCGTAACGGTGGCGCGGCCCTCAGAGGGCACGCGGCCCTGCTCCCAGTTACGGCCATAGTCGAACGACGAAAAGAGCCCACCACCCAGCGCGCCTGCGAACAGGGCGCCGTTGGGGGCCACGCAGATGGCGCTCAGCAGCGGCGTCGACAGGCCCGCCAGGCGCTGCTGCCACGATTCGCCATCGCGGCTCACGTACACGCCACAACCGGTGACCGCCCAGTAGAACCGCGAGTCTTGTTGTGTTGCGGCGGCCAGGCCGAACACGGTGCCACCTGCGGTGATGGGGCCCAGATTGGTCCAAACGCGTTCTTGCACGCTGGTGCTCATGGCGTAAAACTCTCCTGGGGTTTGCGGTGGAGTACGAGCGCATCGGTGGTCAACAGCATGACGGCGCCGCTGACGCCCTGCTGCAGGGCGCGCTTGGCCACCACGGCTGCATCGGCGATGCCATTCGCAATCATATCGACATAGCGCTCGCTCTTGACATCATAGCCATAGCCATAGCCCAGACGGCTGCTTTCGGCAATGACCAGCGGGGGGTGGACGCTGGCGTTCTCGGCGATACGCCGCATCGGCTCCTCGAGCACTCGCGCGACGATCTCGACGCCCAAACGCTCGTCGCCAGTGGCCTCGATATCGAGCACAGCAGGGATGCAGGCCAGAAAAGCCGCGCCACCGCCGGGCACAATACCTTCTTCCATGGCCACGTCCACAGTCTTGATGCCCTGCTCGGCCAACTCGGTGAGCGTTTTGCGCTCTTGGCTGGTGAGTGCACCGATGCGCAGCTCACCGATACCGCCCGAAAAGTGCGACAGGAGCGTGCGCAACATCTCGCGCTCTTCTGGGTCATGCGAGGCGCGCATCTTGCCGCGCAACTCACGGCGGCGCTCGTTCAGCACCGCGCGATCGCCCTGGCCGCCAGCGATGGTAAAGTTATCGCGCGTGACGGTGACACGCTCGGCCCGGCCCAGGTGTTCGAGCCGCACCTGATGCTCCGACCAACCATGCTTGTCATCGATGACGCTGGCGCCGGTGAGCAAGGCCATGTTCTCATAGGTGCCGCGGCGCTCATCGCCCACTGGCTTGAGGCTGGCCGCACACGATTTGATGACGCCGCGTTCGTTGTTGGCCACCAGCATGCTCAGCGCCTTGTCTGACATACCGCGCACCGCAAGGAACAGCGTCTTGCCGCCAGCATTGACCACCTGCTCGAGCACGCTCTGGATGGCCTCGGTGGTCTCAAAGCGCATCTCACCCGCCAGCACATAGGCATCCTCGAGCACGGCGATGCGGCGCTCCTGGTCGGTGATCAAATAGGGCGAGAGATAGCCACCTCGGAAGCGAGCGCCCTCATGGTAGGCGCGGTCATGATAGGTGGCCACATAGGGCTCGATGACGATGGCGGCGTTTTCGCCCAGCACGTCGTAGAGCTCACCCAGCAGCTTGCCGATCTCGGCGTCTCCCATGGCGGCCGTGGCCACAGCTGCGATGCGCTCTTCGCCCTTGAGCGGCACCGCAAACCGTTGCAGCTCGCGCGCTGCGACATCAACCGCCTTTTCGATGCCGCGCCGCAGGATCATGGCATTGGCACCGGCCGCGATGAGTTTTTGCATCTCGCGCGCGGTGGCCTGCGCAATCACCGCCGTGGTGGCGCTACCATCGCCCACCTGGTTGCGCATATGCCAGACGATATGGCGCATCATCATAGCGCCGGCATTCTCTTGCCGGTCTGGCAGCTGCAACACACGTCGTGCGATGGTCGCAGCATCGTTCAAAAGCTCGGTCTCGTTGGTGCCTTCACGCTGATTGCCGATATGTCCGCCAATGGGCCCCAGCGTCAGCGCTACCAGGCGGCCAATCGAGTTAAAGCCGCGCAGCATACTGACGCGACACTCTTCTCCTAGAATCAGGTCGGGTTTGGGCATAGCGACCTCGTTGTTGCCTCCTATATACCGATTCTGGCACCGAACCTGTGTGCGAGTATACCATCATTGACAAGGCCAACCAATCTAGGCCAAAATGCCTATAGTATGGCGCCCAGGGCTCGGCGGGCGGGCTGATGACTGTGCTATACTGTCCACAGTACGGTTCACACCCATTGGAGGAAAGTGACCATGAGCAAGCGTATCGAAATCCGCTACTGCACCTCTTGAGGCTACCTGCCGCGTGCCGTCAGTTTGGCGGACAAGATGCTGAATCAGTTCAAGAATGCAGTGGGCGAGGTGGCGCTGATGCCCTCGAGTGGGGGCGCTTTCGAGATCTCGGTAGATGGCCTGCAGGTCTACTCCAAGCTCGAGACGGGGCGCTTTCCCAGTGAGAGCGCCGTCATTGGCGACGTCGCCGCCAAGCTCTAGTCATCAGCGGGCCGACTGCCATCGGCCCGCTCTCGCCCTCTCATAACCCCAACTGTTGGTGACGCCTCCCATTCGTGCTAGACTGGGCCAACCTCAGCCCGCATGGAGGCGCGCTCTATGAAGACCATTCGTGTCGCCCTGATCGGCCTGGGCAATATCGGCCGCAATCTACTCGATATCCTGGTGCATCGCCAGGCAGCCATCGCCCACGACCATGGCCTGCGCTTTAGTTTGGTGGCTGCTGCAGATTCGCGCGGAGCGGCCATCTGCGCCGAGGGGCTCGACCTGGCCCAACTGCGCGACATCAAGTTGGCGCGCGGCAGCGTCGCCGAAATACCGCTTCATGGCCGTGCTGGCCTCACCGGCCTAGGCATGCTTGCACAGATCGAGGCCGATGTGCTGGTCGAAGCCTCGCCCACCAACCTGGTAGACGGCGAACCTGGCATGAGCTGCTCACGGCTGGCACTCGAGCGCGGCATGCACCTGGTGTTCGCCAACAAGGGGCCACTGGTTCTGGCCTATGACGACCTCATGGCGCAGGCGGCCAGTGTCGGCCGTCAGGTGCTCTTTAGCGGCACCGTGGCGGGCGGCCTGCCCACCGTCAACATCGGCGTAAGAGACCTGGCCGGCAGCGGCGTCACCCGCGTCGAGGGCATCTTTAACGGCACCACCAACTATATCCTCACGCGCATGGCCAACGAGCACCTCAGCTATGATGCAGCCGTCAAGGGCGCCCAGGCCGCGGGCATCGCCGAGGCCGATCCCACTCTCGACGTGGACGGCTGGGATGCTGCCAACAAGCTGGTCATCATTGCCAACAGTGTGCTGCACCGCCCCACTCGGCTACAAGACCTCACCGTCAAGGGCATCCGCGACATCACCCTGGCAGACCTGGACGCAGCCGCGGCGCAGGGCCAGGCCATCAAGCTGCTGGCCATTGCAGAAAGGCAGGGCGGTGACTATGCGCTGCGCGTGGAACCCACCTGGCTGCCCCTGAACCACCCGCTGGCGCGGACGGGCATGTGGGACATGGCGGTGGTCTACTATACTGACTATATGGGGGTGATCAGCGCCATCATCGAGGAAGAAGGCCCGGTGCCCACCTCGGCGGCGGTGCTGCGCGATATGATCAACCTCTACCGCTGAGGCCGGTCGAACAGGCGCACCATCACCTCACCGATGGCTGTGACGATCAGCCCCCATGAGGCCATCAGCAAGACCACCAGCCCCAGATAGAGCAAGGGGCTTTGGTCAGCGATCTCGACGTACAGGCGCAAGAGTGATACGTACATTCGGCCCTACCCCCTGGCTGCTGAGGCCAGTATAGATGGCCTCAGAGCGAACGCCAAGCCCAGCTACGGCGCTCATCGCCCCTGAGGCGTTGCAGGTCGCTGTGGCCGCCTTGCTGGCCTGGTACGATGCCGAACGACGCGACCTGCCCTGGCGCCAGACACGCGACCCCTACCGCATCTGGCTGTCAGAGGTGCTGCTGCAGCAGACGCAGGTGGCAACGGCCCTGCCCTACTATGCCCGGCTTGTCGAACGCTACCCCACGGTCGAGGCGCTGGCGGCCAGCGACCTGAACGAACTGCTGGCCCTCTGGCAGGGCCTGGGCTATTACGCGCGCGCACGCAGCCTGCGCCGCGCCGCCCAACAGATTGTGGCGCAGCATGGCGGGCGCCTGCCGCAGGACTATGAGGCCCTGCTAGCTCTGCCCGGCATCGGCGAGTACACGGCAGGGGCCGTTCTGAGCATCGCCTTTGGGCTGCCCACGCCGGCCATCGATGGTAACGTACGCCGTGTGTTGGCGCGTCTGTTCGATCTGGCCAAAGACCTGCGGACCCCCGAGATGCAGCGCTGGCTGACCATGGCCTCGCTGGCCATGCTGCCGCCCGAGCGCGCCGGTGACTACAACCAGGCAATGATGGAGCTGGGCGCCAGTCTCTGCCGTCCGCGCGACGCCGCCTGCGGCGCCTGCCCCTTGCGGCAAGCCTGCCTGGCGCACGACCGTGGCACCGCGTCAGATCGGCCTGTACGCCCACCGCGCCGCCAGACGCCCACTCACGAGCGTGTGGCGGCCCATTGCCTGGATAACGATCGTCTGTTGATCGTAAGGCGGCTGCCCAGCGGCCTGCTGGGCGGTCTGTGGGAGCTGCCCAATTTTGCCCTGCCGCCCAACGCCGCCCCTACTGCGGCGCTGCAGATGGCCCTGGCCCCCCACGCCCCCGATGCGCTGCCAGGCGAAGAGCTGACTCTGGTGCGCCACGCCTACACCCATTTCTCGGTGCGGGTGCACGTGCTCGCCTGCACACTGACCGGCTTTGTGCCAAGCGGCGAGTGGGACGCCTGCCACTGGCTCGCGCTCGATGAACTCGAACGCTACGGCCTCACCGGCGTGGCGCTCAAGGCTATGAGACAGGGCCCCTGGCTGGCGCCGCGCCTGCTATAGCTCCTGGCCAGGGATGCCCGGCTCGGTCATTCCGTAGGGGTCGAGCACGGTGTCGAGCTGCTCTGCGGTGAGATACCCCAGCTCTTCGGCCACCTGCCGCAGTGGCACGCCGCGGCCAAGCGCCTCTTGCGCCACCTTGGCCGCGGCACTGTAACCGATGTAAGCATTGAGGGCGGTGGCCAGGCCGATGCTCCTTTGCCCCAGCTCGGCGCAGCGCGCCTCGTTGGCAACGATGCCGCTAACACAGCGGTCGGTGAACGCCGCCATGCCCCGTGTAAGCACCTCGAGCGACTGTAGCAGGTTGTAGGCGAGAATGGGCACCATCACATTCAACTCGAGCTGGCCAGCCTGAGCACAGGCCATGATGGTGAGATCGTTGCCCATCACGTGATAGCAGACCATGTTGAGCATCTCGGCCATCACCGGGTTGACCTTGCCTGGCATGATGGACGAGCCGGGCTGCACCGCCGGCAGCACGATCTCTGCCAGACCGGTGGTGGGGCCAGAACTGAGCAGGCGCAGATCGTTGGCGATGCGCGTCAGCGTCACAGCCAGGGTACGCAGTGCCGACGAGAGATCGGTGAAATCGGCTGCGCTCTGCATCGACTCGAACAGGTTGCCCGAACTGCAAAAGGTGAGGCCCGTCAACGCGCTGAGCCGTGCTACCATGGCCTGGTGATAGCCCGGGTGAGCGTTGAGGCCTGTGCCGGTGGCAGTGCCGCCGATGCCCAGCCGTCGCACGCGCGCAGCGGCAGCACTGATGCGCTCGCCATCCAGCCGCACAGCGCGGGCATAGCCCCCAAACTCTTGGCCCAGGCGCACCGGCACCGCATCTTGCAGGTGAGTGCGGCCCGCCTTGAGGATAGGGTCAAAGGCCTGGGCCTGAGCCTCGAGCGTCTCGGCCAGGCGCTCAACCTGCGCCAGCAGCGGCCCCACCAGCCGCGCGGCGCCCACACGCGTCACCGTGGGGATGACATCGTTGGTCGATTGCGCCATGTTCACGTGGTCGTTGGGGTTGACAGGGTCGTACACACCACGCTGCCCCCCCAGAGACTCGTTGGCCAGGTTGGCGATGACCTCGTTGGCGTTCATGTTGTGCGAGGTGCCGGCGCCCGCCTGAAAGGGGTCTACAACGAACTGATCGTGTAGCTCGCCATCTGCCAGCCGCTGCGCCGCCGCGACGATCGCCTCGCCGCGGCGCTCGTCGAGCTGCCCAAGCGACATGTTGACCTGTGCCGCCGCCAGCTTGACCAGTGCGGTGGACGACAGGTACACCGCCGGCTGCCTGAGCCCGCTGATGCAAAAGTTCTCGACAGCGCGTTGCGTCTGTGCGCCCCACAGGGCGTCGTCGGGCACCTGCACAGGGCCCAGAGAGTCACGTTCAGTTCGCATCGTCGTCCTCCTCGTGAGGTAGGTGGCCGGCATGCGCCATGCCCAGCAAGAAACCCCTGGCACGCTCAGCCAGCGGATAACGGTTAACCAGCGCCCAGAAAGCCGGTGAATGGTTGGGCTCGCGCAGATGGGCCAGCTCGTGCATCAGCACATAGTCGAGCACCCAGACAGGCACAACACGCAGCCGATCAGAGATGCGGATGGTGCCACTCCCCGGGGTGCAACTGCCATAGCGGCTGCGCTGATTGCTGACAAAGCGGATGCTCTGCCAGGCGAGTTGCCCCCCAAAATGGCGTGCGTTGAGCTGTTGCGCCCTTCGCTCGGCCTCATCATCGGATGGGGGTGGGCGCCGCGCCTGAGAGCGCTCGAGCCGGGGCAGGAGCTTTTCAACTGCCCGCTTAACCTCGCGCTGCGACGTGGCCAGGGGGGCGCGCACTTCAATGAGCCCTGGCCCCGCCCAACCCGCAGCGATGCTTTTGGTACGCCGTGCGCTGCGCACCACGCGCACCTGCACTGTGGCGCCATCGGCGCCCGTCAGGGTGAATGTCTCTGGGCCGGCAGGTTTGGTTCGTGGCGAGGGCATCTCTTCCTCTAGAAAAGCGAAACCCCAGCGCTCACGCGTTGGGGTTCCATCTGGTGCCGAGAGAGGGATTTGAACCCTCACGGGTCTATTACCCACTGCGCCCTGAACGCAGCGCGTCTGCCGTTCCGCCATCTCGGCTCAACGCGGTGCACTATACACCGATCGACTATGACTGTCAAAACGCCAGGCGCGCCTGACCTTCATCTCTCGTCAAGCCTCGTCAGCGCTCGTCGACCAGGCCCTTTTCGCGTGCCTCAGTGTAGAGCATGCGCTGCGTAGACGTGTACCATTCGGCGATGTTACGAAAGCGGTCTGAGGCCTCGCTGATCATCCCGATCTGCACGCCCATGATCTCATCGTCCACAGCATAAGCATAGACGGGCTGGTAGAGCAGCAGTGAGGGCACATCCTCGGCGAAGTACGCCTGAAACTCGGCATAGAGCGCGGCACGCTCGGCCTCTTCAGGGGTAAGGCGCGCCGCGGCCAAAACACGGTCGCTATCGCCACTCACATAGCCGGCAAAGTTGAGCCCATCGTCGGTGGCCTGGCTAGAGTGCCAGTAGGGATACGGGTCAGGATCGGGCGGCAGCGTCTGCCAGCCGGTGAGCACGGCGTCAAAGCGCCGCAGGCGAAGATGCTCACTCACCAGCGTGTCCCACGACACCAGCGTCGGGTTGGCCTGTATGCCCACCTCGCGCAGCTGCTCGCTGATCGCCTGAACCAGCTTGACGCGCACGGGGTCGTCGTCGTTGGTCACCAGGGCAAACTCGAGCTTGAACGCCCCCTGCTCGCGGATGCCATCGCCATCATGGTCGTACCAGCCCGAGTCGTCGAGGATGGCACGGGCCTTGGCCAGGTCATGCGTGTACTTGGGCACGTTAGGGTCATAGGCCCAAGAGTGCGGCAGAATGGGGCTATGGATGACAATGCCCTGCCCCCCCAGCACCTCGTCGACCAGCGCCTGCCGGTCAAGGGCATACATCATTGCCTGGCGCACGTCTACCGACTGGAACACAGGCCGGTCGAGGTTGAGGATGACCAGGTTGTAGCCGGCCAACGGCCCCGTGTAGAGCGCCAGATCGTCATCCTTACGGACGACATCGAGATACTCGGGCAGCACACGCGCCAGGCCTTGCACCTCACCACGCTTGCGCCCCTCAAAGACGGACGGCGTATCGGGGTAAAAGCGTAACTCGAGGCGCTCCAGATAGGGGGGCTGGCCATAGTAGCCTTCGAACGGCACCAGCACCATGTGCAGCGCCGTAACATCTTCCACCCGGAAGGGCCCCGTGCCAACGGGCGAGCCGTTAAAGTCGCTCTCGGCCAGACGCCCCGGCTCGACAGCGCGCAGGATGTGCGCTGGCAGCACCCCGATGGTGGTATAGTCGAGGAAGGGTGCATAGGGCTCGCGCAGGGTAAAGCGGACCGTGTATTCGCTCAGCGCCTCGGCGGCCACATTACGCCACAGGTCAGACAGAAAGGCGGCGCCCTGAAAGGCCGGGTCCTGCATCAGCCCGACGGTAAAGATCACATCGCGGGCGCTAAACGGCGCGCCGTCGTGCCAGGTGACGTCCTCTCGCAGGTGAAAGGTATAGATGGTGCCACCGGCAGAGATATCCCAACTCGTCGCCAGATCGGGCTGGATGCGCCCGCGCTCATCGGCCCGGGTGAGCCCGCTGTAGATCAGGGCCACCAGGTCCTGGTCGACCGGGTTGGCCTGCGAAAGCAGGGGGTTGACGGTCTGTGGTGTGCCCGCCAGGCCCTCGACATAGATGCCGCCGGCCTCAGGCACAGTCACGCGGTTGACGCGAAAGGCCACATAGGCCAACACCAGGGCCAACCCGAGGATGGCCACCAGCGCAATGATCACCTGGAAGCGAACTCGCCCCATCTGGCGCCCTCGCTAGGCGACGAGAACGCTGAGCAGCGAGACGATGAAAAAGACGACCGCCAGGATGACGGTGACGTTATAGATGGTCTTTTCCACACCGCGTCGCGTGCGCTGCACCGAGCCGCCGCCACCAAAGGTGCTGCTCAATCCGCTGCCGCGCCCCTGAATGACCGTCAGCGCGATGAGCGCCGCAGAGATGAGAATTTGCACGACATTAAAGATAATGGACAAGGCCGTGGCCTCCTCACTGGTCCAGATCCGATCGAGCGCCAAAAAGGCTTGACGGGCGCTATTATAGCACTGGCCTGCATCTTTCCACAATCGCCACAAGGGCGGCTTGACAAGCCATCGGCTTTGGTGTAGACTCCCGGTTGCCCGAGAGGGGTGGGCCGAGGTAGCTCAGTTGGTAGAGCACTTGACTGAAAATCAAGGTGTCCCCAGTTCAAGTCTGGGCTTCGGCACTGGCGGCGTTGCCGCTTTCATCAGCGGAAGTGGCTCAGTGGTAGAGCATCTCCTTGCCAAGGAGAGGGTCGCGAGTTCGAATCTCGTCTTCCGCTCAACGCATCGCGGTTCCACTGCCTTGTGAGCGGAACCGTGATGTTTTTCGGCGACGTAGCCAAGTGGCAAGGCAGAGGTCTGCAAAACCTTCACCATCGGTTCGAATCCGATCGTCGCCTTAGTTCTTTTGTACAACGCCGGAGGGACTAACGTTGGCCAATACATCATCAGCCATCAAGCGTGCACGCCAAGAGCCCAAGCGCACACTGCGGAACCGCATGGTCAAGTCCAAGATGCGCACCTTCCTGAAAAAGGCCGAGGCTGCGGTGAGCCATGAGGACAAGACAACGGCCGAAGCCGCCGTCTTGGCTGCTATCACGCAGATCGACAAGGCCGCGCAAAAGGGCGTCATCCATCGCAACAACGCGGCGCGCCGCAAGGCCCGCCTGATGAAGCGCCTCAACGTTCGCTAGTTTGCCGCGTGGCCGGCAACGGCCGCGGCCAGCATAGCACCTTCAGAGACACTGCCCCAACGGTGGTGTCTCTTTGTCGTTCACGGGTGACAGGCCAGCAGGATGAGCCCCCCGCGCTCAAAGACAGGGCCACACCAGGGCGCCCAACGTTCGATGGCCAGGGCCTGATCGCCATAGCGCTGACGCTCTTGAGGGCCCAGTGCCACCCAGCGCACGCCATAGCGCTGCAGCAGCGCCGCCAGCAGCTCGCCATCGGCCGTGAGATAGGCCTGGTCGACGTCGCCCTCTCGCTCGGCCAGCAGCGGGCCGCTACGCCCCCACTGACGTTCATGGTCGGGCCAGCCCAAGAGCATGGGCACCCCCGTCAGGCTCGACAGCCTCACCGAGGCCGGGGCATAGGTCACGCCTGGCGCGGCGAGGAGCACGTCACCGGGCTCTGCCTGCTGCCCTAGCCAAACCACCGCGTCAGCCTCGGCTGGGGTGAGATCTGCGACCGCATCCAACGTCCAGCGCTCGGGACGCGGTGGCATGGTCAACAGCGGATAGGTGCACAGCAGTGCCCACAACAGCCCTGTCACCGTGGCCACCCCACGTTGCCAGTGCCCGGCATCGCACAGCCGGGCCAGCGCCACCACCGCTACCGTCCCCAACAGCCACCAGGCCTGATAGTAGAACTTGAACAGCGTGTTCATGCGGGTGCCGAAAAGGTCGCCCAGAAAGAGCAATTCGGTGCCATAGGTTAGCCCCAGCCCCAGCAGCGCCAACAGCAATGGGCGCGCCGCCGTGGTGGCTGCCAGACGCCAAAAGCGCTCCGCCAGCCAGGCCAGGGCCAATGCTAACAACAGCGCCAACAGCGCCCCACGCAGCAGGCCCAGCGCCGACAGCGCCACCTGCGCTGCCCCGCCCACCAGCCAGATGATGACCACTGATGCCACCAGCACACCGAGCCACCAGCGCCACAGACGCCCTCGCCCACTGCCGCGCCACCATGCCGGCGTGCCCAGCAACAGCCCCACCAGCGGCAACAGCCAGGCCCCAAACACCAGCAGATAGCCCCGCAGCGGCGTCTTGGCAAGCCAGTTCACCTGCAGGCCCGTCACCTGCGTCGAGAGCCCAAGCCAAAAGAGCGCATAGGGCGCGATTGCCCCCGCGAGCGTCACAAGCCAGAGCGCCCCGGCGTGGGCCCAGCCCGCCAGCCCGCACCGCGCCTGCCGCACCTGCCAGAGGGCTGCCAGTCCCAACAGCGCGGGCAGCTCCCACCCGTTGATAAAGGCCGCTCCGCCGATCAGCCAGCCCAGGAATGCCGCCCGCAGCCACCGCCCTTTTGTGCTTTGCGCTGTGAGGGCCAGGCCCACCGCCGACACACTCCAGGGGAGCGCCATCAGGTGCGGGTGCAGGTCGCCCAGGGCCAGGCTAAAGGCGGGGAACTCGGCGATCACGGTGGGGTCGCGCAGCAACGTTGTGTCGAGCCAGGGGCGCGATGCCCGCCACCACCAGCTGCCGTCGGGGATCAGCGAACCCGTCACGCTGGCCTCGGCCAGGCCCGGCACGCCCAGCCACGCCGCCACCCCGTCGGGCAGGGCACCCCACGAGTGCAGAGCCTCGGCCAGCACGATCAGATTACCCGCCGACAGGACCACGCCGGCCCCGAGCGCAGCCATTGCGAGCCTTTTCCAGCGTGCCAGCAGTTCATCGCTCGGGAGGGCAGCCAGCAGCAGACCATAGAGCGCCTGCGCCGCCAGCCCCGCAGTTGCCGCCAGCGCCAGATTGTAGGCGATGGTGGGCTCTGTGTCGGCCAAACGGGCCAGCAGACCCCAGACCAGATAGCCCAGGTAATAGTAGTTGAGCGCCTCTCCGGCCAACCAGGGGTCGGCCGGAGGCATGCGGCTGGCGCGGGCGCAGCTCGCCAGAAAAGCTATATCCATAGGCTGTTCGGTATGAACGATGCCCGGCTCCCGGCCACGCGCCCAGACGACCCAGGCCGCCATGACCAGCAGCACCACCTCGCCCAGCAGTAGGGCGTGCCAATCGGTCGACAGGGCCTGCCGCACCCCTGACCGACCACGCCACAGCCCCCAGCTGCCCAGCAACCCCGTCGCAGCCAGCGCCAGCCAGAGGGCAAGTGGCATCGCCAGCAGATGCCCCAGCAGCCAGGCCAGCCAGGTCAAGAACAGCAGGCCCACCGGCCGCGCCCACGCCCAGAGAGGGGCCCCTCTGCGCACGCGCAGGGCCAGCAACAGCCCCCAGCCAGCCAAGCCGAGCAGCGTGAGCACCAGCCACCAGGTGAACAGCGTGAACAGCATCGTGCCTCCAGCCGCATTATAGCGCGCGGCGAGTGCTGTTGCTCGCCTTGCCTGCAGCGACGGGCGGGCGTATCATCCGTCTTTGAGGTGTAACCGTGGTAGATGAGCAACAGGCAATCACGCTGGGACACCCCAGCTATGTATGGCGAGCTGGCCAGGAGCGACGCTTGCAGTTGGCGCGGCGCTATGCTCCGCTCGAGGGGGCGCGCATCCTCGACGTAGGCTGTGGCCTGGGCCTGTACGTGCAGGCGCTCCGTGCGTACAGCACCGATGTCCACGGCGTGGACGTAGACCCCGCCCGCGTGGCCGAGGCCAGCGTTACCCTGCCCAACATTCGCGTCGGCAGCGCCGAGGCTTTGCCCTACCCCGACGAGCACTTTGACATCATTCTGGCCAATGAGGTGTTTGAGCACGTCGATGACGACCGCGCCGCCACACACGAGGCCTGGCGAGTGCTCAAGCCCGGCGGCAAGCTCGTGCTCTTTGTGCCCAACCGGTGGTATCCGTTCGAGACCCATGGCTTTTACTGGCGCGGTCGTTACCACTATGGCAACATTCCCCTCGTGAACTATCTGCCCGACCCGTTGAGGCGGCGGCTGGCGCCGCATGTGCGCGCCTATACCAGGCGGGGCCTGCGCGCGCTGTTCGAGGGGTTGCCCGGAAACATCGTGGTGCACCGACAGGTGTACGCTGGCTATGACAACATCGTGGCACGCTGGCCCCGCCTGGGCGGCGTCCTGAGGTCCATCAGCTATGCGCTCGAGCGGACGCCGCTGCAGGTGTTGGGTCTATCACATATGCTGGTCTTTGAGAAGGCCACCCCCGCAGCCCGTTAGGAGGCCTATGCGCATTCGATTTCAACCGTACGGCGTGCGAGCCGAGGCCGAGGCAGGGGCCACCATTCTGCAGGTGGCGCAACAGGCTGGCGTCGAGATCGAGGCCGTCTGTGGCGGACGCGGTACTTGCGGCAAATGCCGCGTTATCGCACGCGGCCCTCTGGGGCCGATGACCGAACGCGAGCAAGACGCTCTCTCGCCTACCGAGGTCGAGCAAGGCTATCGCCTGGCCTGCCAGGCCGTGGCGCTGGGTGATGTGGATGTGGTCATCCCCGAAGAGTCGCGCCTCTCGCGCGTGAGCATTCTGTCGGCTGGCGCCAGCGAAGAGATCGAGCTAGACCCCTGGGTGCGGCGCATACCGTTGCGGCTATCAGCGGCCACCCTCGAGGATCAGCTGCCCGACCTGGAGAATGTGCAGCGCGCCGCCGAGGCCACGCTGGGCCACCGGCTGGTGCTGACGCTGGGCGCACTGCAACAGCTGCCCTCAGCGCTGCGCCAGGATGGCGGCCAGCTGACGCTGATCCAGGTCGACGACGAGGTGGTGATGGCGCATGCCGGCGCCGGCCCCGAACGGCTGTTGGGCGTAGCCTTTGACATCGGCACCACCACCATCGTAGGCTATCTGCTCGACCTCGAGACGGGCGAACAGTTGGCCGTCTCGTCGCGGCTCAACCCACAGACGCGCTATGGCGACGATGTCGTCTCGCGCATTGCCCATGCCGGCACGCCAGAGGGGTTGAGAGCGCTGCAACAGGCCGTGCTGGGGGCCATGCAGGCGATCATCGCTGCTGACACGGCCGAGATCGGCGCTGCCCCGCGCGACGTGCTGGCCGTGGTTGCGGTGGGCAACACCACCATGCACCACCTACTACTGGGCATCGACCCCACCGCCCTCGCTCAGGCGCCCTATGTCCCCGTAGCCACACCGGCTTTGCGCCTGCGGGCCTGCGAGCTGCCCCTGGATGTCTACCCCGATGCGGCCATCTGGCTGCTGCCCAACATCGCCGGCTGGGTGGGCGCCGACACCGTGGGCGTGATCCTGTCGAGCCGGCTCTATCAGCAAGATGAGCTGGGGCTGGCCATCGACATCGGCACCAACGGAGAGATGGCCCTGGGTTCACGCGAGCGGCTGTTGACCTGCTCGACGGCAGCCGGCCCGGCCTTTGAGGGCGCTCAGATCAGTTGCGGCATGCGCGCCGCCGATGGAGCCATCGACCGCGTCGAGATCGACCACGACGTGCACTGGCACACCATCGGCGAGGCCCAGCCACGTGGCGTATGCGGCAGTGGTCTGGTCGATCTGGTGGCAGGAATGCTCAAGTCGGGCGTGCTACACCCCTCGGGGCGCATCGAGGCGCCCGAGACGCTGATCGAGGCAGGCCGGCCCAAGCTGGCGCGTCGCATCGTGGGCGAGGGGCGCAGCCGCCAACTGCTGCTGGTAGAGCCCAACGATGGCGCCGGCGGCCGCGGGCTCACCATCACCCAGCGCGATGTGCGCGAGCTGCAACTGGCCAAGGGGGCCATCCGCGCCGGCATCGAGATCTTGCTGCGAGAGCTGGGCGCCAGCGCCGACGATGTGCGTGTGGTTTACCTCGCCGGGGCGTTCGGCAACTATATCTCTCCCGAGAGCGCACTGACCATCGGGCTGATGCCCTCCCTACCCAACGCGAGGCTGGTGCCCATCGGCAATGCGGCTGGCACAGGCGCCCGTATGGCCCTGCTCTCGCGCGCCGAGCTCGAGAATGCCACGCGCATCCTCGAGCACGTGCGATACCTCGAACTATCGGGACGACCCGACTTTCAGGCGCACTTTGCCGAAGCGATGCTGTTCTAGCCGCGTCTTTTTCCTTTGACGCCACAGCGGGCATCCGCTATACTGGATAGGGTTAGTCAACTGTGAGGCGAAGCGGCCCATCCTGGAGCTGCTTGCTACGTTGTGCTCTGTCTGGCGGGCCCGGCCCGCTGCATTCGTGTCTATGAAAGGGGTTTTACCATGACGCTCAAGGTTGGTATCAACGGGTTTGGTCGTATCGGCCGTCAGGCTTTCAAGGCCATGGTCGACAACTACCCCGACGAGATCGAGGTAGTTGCTATCAATGACCTGTTCCCGCCCGCGTCGTTTTCGCTGCTGCTGCAGTATGACTCGGTCTATGGCAAGCTGAACGCCACCGTCACGGCTGACGAAGACGGCATCTTTTACAATGGCCGTGAGATCAAGTTCTTTGCCAAGCGCAACCCGGCCGAGATCCCCTGGGGCGAGTTGGGCGTCGACGTGGTGCTCGAATCGACCGGCTTTTTCACCGACGCCACAAAGGCCAAGGCGCATATCGAGGGCGGCGCCAAAAAGGTCGTCATCAGCGCGCCGGCCAAGGGCGAGGATATCACCATCGTCCTGGGCGTCAACGACGAGCTGTACGACCCCGCCAAGCATGTGATCATCTCGAACGCCTCATGCACCACCAACTGCCTGGCCCCCGCGGCCAAGGTCGTCCATGAGAAGTGGGGCATCGTCAAGGGCCTCATGACCACCATTCACTCGTACACTGGCGACCAGCGCCTGACCGACCTGCCGCACAGCGACCCGCGCCGCTCGCGCGCCGCTGCCCTGAACATCATCCCCACCACCACGGGCGCTGCCAAGGCCGTGGCGTTGGTGATCCCCGACCTCAAGGGTAAGTTCGACGGCATCTCGATGCGCGTGCCCACGCCCACGGTCTCGATCGTGGACTTTGTGGCCGAGGTCGAAAAGCCCCTGACCAAGGATGAGCTCATCGCTGCCTTCAAGGAGGCCGAGGCCGGCGATTTGAAGGGCATCCTGGGCGTGTGTGAAGAGCCGCTCGTGTCGATGGACTTTAAGGGCGACACCCGCTCCAGCATCATCGACGCTGATTTCTGCTCGGTCATCGGCGGCACGATGGTCAAGGTTGTGAGCTGGTACGACAACGAGTGGGGCTACTCGAGCCGTATCGCCGACCTGCTGGCCTACATGGGCAAAAAGGGCGTCTAGCACCCACAGGGCGACACGCAGAGCGCGGAGGGCAGACCCTCCGCGCTCTTTTGATTACGTCAACCCGCCATGGCTAGCCGGTTAGCGCCGAACCGGCGCGCAACCGCCAGGCCCACTCGACGCCGCGATAGAGCAGTGGGCGATAGACATGATCGTAGGCGCCCACAAAGCGCACCTCTTCGCCGCCAAAGCCAGCCTTGAAGCGATAGACACCCGCCAGCGGCGCCGTCTCGGCATCTTCGTACACGTCGGGGATGCCCCACAGGTCATAGGCCGTGCAGCCTAGCGAACGCGCCCACTGCATAGCCCGCCACTGCAGCAGATGGTTGGGCATCAGGTTGCGCTGCTCGTTGCTCGAGGCACCGTACATATAGTAGGCGCGGCCGTTGAACTGCATGGCCAGCAGCCCGGCCAGCAGCTCGCCGTGAAACGTCGCCAGCAGCAACCGCGCGCGCCCCTCGGGCGCCAGCAACGCGAGCGCGGCACCATAGTAGGCGGCGCTGTGCACACCAAAGGCATCGCGCTCGCCTGTCATCTGCATCAGATCGTGAAACGCGCTCACGTCGTTGACGCCGCCCTCGACCACCTCTACGCCTTTGCGTTCGGCCAGGCGCGTGTTATAGCGCCACTTGGGCTTCATGCGCGCCAACATGTCGTCGTCGGCCGCCGTCAGATCGACGATAATGGTGTGCCGCGGCTGGATGGTGCGGGGGCTGGGCGCCAGGCCCTGCTCGCAGAGCCACCGGTGATGCTGTGGCTCATCATCGCGCCAGTCAGGCTCGACCTTGAGGGCCACAGTGAGCCGTGGGCGCGATAGTCTCTCCAGCCCGCGCCAGAGCATCGCCGCCGCTGCAGGGTCGTCATCGACGAGCACCGGCCCCTTGGGCACATAGGCCAGGGTCATAGGCCCCAGGCGCCGATAGAGCACCTGCGCGCCAGCCACCAGCGCGCCATCGCGCTCCACAGCGGCCCGCACTGCCCGCCAGCCAAAGCGGCCTTTGAGCTCGCCCCAGGCCCATGTTTGCAGCAGATGCCCACCCGGGTCACTAGCTACAAACCGGTCCCAAGTGGCAGCGTCAAAAGGTCGATCGTGCAGGCTGTGCAAAAAGCGCATGGCACCTCCTCTGTAGGCAAAGGCATTATACCACCCCCAAAGATACGCCCAAGCTTTGACCGGCGTTTACCCGTCTGCTATACTGCTGCCGATCTACCCCCGACGAGGCAGGCCAATGCGCATTCTGATCACCGGCGGCGCGGGTTTCATCGGCTCCCATCTGTGCGATGTGCTGCTATCTGGCGGCCATGAGGTTATCGCCATGGATAACCTGATCACCGGCAGCCTGCGCAACATCGCCCATCTCAAAGATGCGCCCGGCTTTGTCTTTGTCCACCACGACGTCACCGAGTACATCGCCATCGAAGGCTCGCTCGATGCCATTTACCATTTGGCCTCGCTCCCCAGCCCGGTGGATTACCTCGGCATGCCCATCAAGACGCTCAAGGTGGGCGCCATTGGCACCCTCAATGCACTGGGCCTGGCCAAGGCCAAGGGGGCGCGCTTTCTGCTCGCCTCAACGTCAGAGGTGTATGGCGACCCGCTGATCCACCCACAGCCCGAGAGCTACTGGGGCAACGTCAACCCGGTGGGGCCGCGTGGCGTGTATGACGAGTCCAAGCGCTTTGCCGAAGCGCTCACCATGGCCTACTGCCGCACCCATGGTGTCAGCACCCACATCGCCCGCATCTTTAACACCTATGGGCCGCGCATGCGCCTCAACGACGGCCGCGTGGTGCCTAACTTTATGGCTCAGGCGCTGCAGGGCGCGCCGCTGACGGTGTACGACGATGGGTCGCGAACGCGCAGTTTCTGCTATGTGAGCGACCTGGTAGATGGCCTGGTGCGCCTGATGAACTCGGACGAGACCATGCCCGTGAACCTGGGCAACCCGCGCGAAATGACGATCTTGCAGTTTGCACGGCTGGTTATCGAGGTGACCGAGTCCAGGTCAGAGATCGTCTTCATCGCGCCTACCGACCAGCGCACCAAGGATGACCCCCAGACGCGCCAGCCCGACATCACCCGCGCGCGCACCATTCTGGGCTGGGAACCCGGCGTATCCCTCGAAGAGGGCCTGCGCCTCACGGCGGCTGCCTTTGTGCAGCGCCTCGACGTGGCCTAGGCCACATCACCATGTCAGCCCAGTCGATCGCGCAGCGCCGCCTCGCCCTGCCGCCCCTCGAACTGGTGGCGCTGGGTGGGGTCGCTCTGATCTCGGCCGGGCTATTGGCGGCAGCGCCTTTGCGCCTCGCGCTGTTGCTGGCCGGCGCGCTGGTGGGTGGGCTGGCCCTGTTGCGCTGGCCGTCGCTTGGCCTCTGCCTGCTGGGCCTGACGGTGCCCTTTGGCTCGCTCTATGAGCTACAGATGGGCGGCCTGACGGTGGGCCCCAGCGAGCTCTTGCTGATGGCCACCCTGGGGGCCTTTACCGTGCGCTGGCTGGTTTTCCGGCGTCTGCCGACGCTGCCCTCGCGGCTATGGCTGCCGATGATGTTGTATGCTCTCTGGCTGGCGTTATCGCTCTTGCGCGCGACCTCGCTCACTGCAGCCCTCAAAGAGCTGGCCAAGTGGGTCGAGCTGTTGCTGCTCATGTGGGTAGCGGCCTCACTGACCGACGGCCGCTGGCGGCTGGGTCTGGCGCTCGGCCTGCTGACGGGCGGGGCGTTGCAGGGCTTGCTGGGCATCTACCAGTTTCTCTACCGCGTAGGGCCCGAGGGGTTCCTGCTCTTTGGCCGCTACATGCGCGCCTACGGCACCTTTTTGCAGCCCAACCCCTATGGCGGCTATCTGGGGCTGCTGTTGCCGCTGGCCTATGGCATCGCCATCACGGCGCTACAGCGAGTGCGTCGCGAGCGGGCCGCTCTGGCGCTGGTGATGGTGGCCGCCGTTTGCGGGGCCATCATGGCGGTGGCGTTGGTGATGAGCTGGTCGCGCGGGGCGCTGCTGGGCGCGGCTGCGGGCGCGGCGCTGGTGGGCCTCTGGTTGGTGCGCCGCTCGCCAGGGCTGATCGCCGCCCTGGTGATTTTGGCGGTGTTGCTGGTGCCCTTGGCGAGCCGCCTGCTGCCGGGCGGCTATCTCGACCGGCTGGCCGGGCAGAGCGCCTATCTGGGCCAGGATTTGCGGATGGTCGAGATCAACGACGATAACTTTGCCACCATCGAACGGCTGGCACACTGGCAGGCCGCCCTAGAGATGTTCGCTCAACGGCCGTGGGTGGGTGTGGGAGCCGGACAGTACGCGATAGTCTATCCGCAGGTGGCGCTGCCGCGCTGGCAAGACCCGCTCGGCCATGCCCACAACTATTACCTGCACACACTGGCCGAGCTGGGGCTGGTAGGCCTGGGCCTGTTTGTGGTGGTGTGCGTTGCGGTGCCCATGGCCTTGTGGAAGCGGCTTGACGGCCTCTCTGATAGGGAGCGCGGTCTGGCACTCGGCGCGCTGGGCATGTGGGGGCATCTGCTGGCCCATAGCCTGGTCGACAACCTGTTCGTGCACGAGATGTATCTGCTGGTGGCGCTGCTCATCGGCGTCGCCCTGGCCGCTGCGGTCACACGCAAGGAGTCTGCCCGATGATCGCCCGCCTGCACACGCTGAGCGACAGCCAGCGCCGAGAGATCCGTCGCTTTCTCAAGTTCAGCGTGGTGGGCGCCATCGGCGCTGTGGTCGATTTTAGCGTGCTCAACCTGGGCATGTGGGCGCTGCAGCTCGCCAACTGGCAGGCCAACATCATCTCGTTCAGTGCGGCGGTATTCTCGAACTTTATGTGGAACCGCAACTGGACCTATCCCGAATCCAAGGCGTTGCCCTTTGGTCCGCAGCTCGCGCAGTTCGCACTGGTGAACGTGGCCGGTCTGGTCATCAACACCGGCATCCTTGTCGGGCTCGACGACTATGTCTTTCCCGACGCATGGGGGCGCTGGGGCACCAACCTGGCCAAGGCCATCGCCATCGGCGTGGTGTGGTTCTGGAACTATGGCGTCAACCGCCTATGGACCTATCGCAAGGTGAAATGATGCGCATCGGCATCGACTATACAGCCGCAGTGCGTCAGGGGGCAGGCATCGGCCGCTTTTGCCGCGGGCTGATCGGCGCACTTACCGAGCTGGACCAGAGCAACCACTATGTGGTGTGGAGCGGCGGGCGCGCTCCTGCCGAGCCCGCCTGGCCAGACAACTATCGGCGCGTGGCACTGCCCATCACCGACCGGCACCTGGCGCTCATCTGGCAGCGGCTGCGGCTGCCGCTGCCGGTGGAGTGGATCACCGGGCGGCTCGATCTGTACCACTCGCCTGACTTTGTGCTGCCGCCGGTGCGCCGCGCGCGCACTCTGCTCACCGTGCACGACCTCTCGTTCATGCGGCACCCCGAGTGCTCGTCGCCGGCGCTGTACGACTATCTCATCAACGCCGTGCCCCGCTCAGTGGCCCGCGCCGACATGGTGCTGGCAGACTCGGCTCACACGCAGCGCGATGTCATCGAGTTGCTGGGCGTGCCCGCAGAGCGCACCCGCGTGGTATATGCCGGGCTCGAGCCCACCTTTGTACACGTACCCGATGGCCCCGCCAGGCGCGCCGCCCTGGCCCGCTACGGCATCGAGCCACCCTACATCCTGGGCGTGGGCACGCTGCAGCCGCGCAAGAACTTTGGCCGGCTGATCGCCGCCTATCAGCTCGTCCGTGAGCGGCACAAACTGCCGCACCGACTGGTGATCGCGGGCGGCAAGGGCTGGCTGTACGAAGACATTTTGACGGCGACGCGCGAGGCTGGCGACGCCGTGCTCCTGAGCGGCTATGTGGATGACAGCGACCTGCCCGCCCTCTACTCGGCGGCCGACCTGTTTGCATTCCCGTCGCTGTACGAGGGCTTTGGCATCCCCCTGCTCGAGGCCATGGGCTGTGGCACGCCGGTGTTGACCTCGCGGGCGTCGTCGCTGCCCGAGGTGGCCGGCGATGCTGCCCTGCTGGTCGAGCCCAACGATATCGAATCTATCGCCGCTGGGCTCTGGCAATTGCTCTCTGACGAGACGCTACGCCAGCAACTGGTGCAACGCGGGCACGAGCGCACTCAACGGTTCACCTGGGCGGCGGCAGCGCAAGAGCTGCTGGCCGCCTATCAGCAATGTCACGTCATGGGAGGTCGTCGCGATGCAGTTGGCTGAGCGCATGTACCGGTTAGGCACCGAATCGGCCTTTGAGACAGGGGCCCGCGCACGCGCGCTAGAAGCCCAAGGGCGCAAGATCATCCATCTCGAGATCGGTGAGCCCGATTTCGACACCCCGCCACACATCGTCGAGGCCGCCTGTGCCGCCCTGCGCGCCGGCCACACGCACTATACCCCGCCCGAGGGCATTGCCCCTCTGCGCGAGGCCATCGCTGCCGACCTCTCAGCCACGCGCGGCCACGAGATCGACCCGCGGCAGGTGGTGATCACGCCCGGCGCCAAGCCGATCATGTTCTTTGTTCTGCTGGCCCTGGCCGAGCCCGGCGTCGAGGTGATCTACCCCAACCCCGGCTTTCCCATCTATGAGAGCATGATCAACTTTTGCGGGGCCACACCAGTGCCCCTGCCCCTACGTGAAGCGTTCGACTTTCGCTTTGACATCGACGAGTTCCGCAGCCTGATCAGCGACCGCACGCGGCTGATCATTCTCAACTCGCCGCAGAACCCGACCGGCGGGTATCTACAGCGCCAGGAGCTGGCCGCCATTGCTGAGGTGTGCGCCGAGCGCAACATCATGGTGCTGGCCGACGAGATCTATGAGCACATCCTCTACGAGGGCGAGTTCGCCAGCCTGACCACCTTGCCGGGCATGTCGACGCACGAGCGCACCATCATCTTGCACGGCTTTTCCAAGAGCTATGCCATGACGGGCTGGCGGTTGGGCTTTGGCGTGATGCCACTGAACCTGGCCGAGCACATCAAGCGCCTGGTGATCAACTCGAACTCGTGCACCTCGGCTTCGAACCAGTATGCGGGGTTGGCAGCGCTGCAGGGCTCACAGCAGTGCGTGCGCGATATGGTGGCCGAGTTCAGGCGGCGGCGCGACGTGATCGTCGAGGGGCTGAACGCCATCCCGGGCATCACCTGCCGCAAACCGCTGGGGGCGTTTTATGTGTTCCCCAACATCACCGGAACGGGGATGACCAGCCACGAGTGCGCCGACTTTTTGATGCACGAGGCAGGTGTGGCCTGTCTGTCGGGCCGCTCGTTCGGCGTGCACGGCGAAGGGCATGTGCGCATGTCGTACGCCAACTCGGTGGAGAATATCCAGCAGGCGCTGGTGCAGATCTCTGAGGCGCTGGCGCGGCGCTAGTTGGCCTGCTCTGGCATGATGAGACTGACGCCGTCTTGCGGGCGTCAGTCTCTTTGATACACCTCGGGCTTGAGGATGCCGATATAGGGCAGGTTGCGGTAGGCCTCGGCAAAGTCGAGCCCATAGCCCACCACGAACTCGTCGGGAATCTCGAACCCCACATAATCGACGTGCAGCTCGATCTCGCGGCGCGCCGGCTTGCTGAGCAGTGTGCAGATGCGCAGCGAGTTTGGCCCGCGCGAACGCAGGTTCTCGATCAGGTAAGAGAGGGTGCGCCCGGTATCGATGATGTCCTCTACCACCAGCACATCTTTGCCACTGATATCCGCATCGAGGTCTTTGAGGATGCGCACCACACCGCTCGACTGGGTAGAGCGGCCATAGCTCGAGATGGCCATGAAATCGACCGAATGGCGGATGCTGAGGGCGCGGGTGAGGTCGGCCAGAAAGAGATAGCCGCCCTTGAGAACGCAGATCAATGCTGGCGCGCGCTCGGCATAGTCCGCCGAGATCTGCCGCCCAAGCTCGTGGATGCGCTCGCACAGGCGCTCTTGCGAGATCAGCACCTCGGCAACATCATTGCTCAACGCGTCCACCATCTGCCTCCCTGCCCGTGATCTACCAACGAATGATTGCTCCATTCTAGCAGGCTGGGCGCTGGTCGCAAGAAGCTAGGTACCCGTCGCGGGCCTCACGTCACCTCGGCGATCACGCCCTTGAGGTAGGCTGCCTCGGGAAAGCTCAGCAGCAGCGGGTGGTCGGGCCCCTGCGCCAGCCGTTCGAGCACACGCACCTCGCGGCCCACGTCCAGCGCGGCGCCGTGCAGTATCTTGAGAAACAGCCCCTCATCGATGGCGCCGCTGCATGAGAAGGTCGCCAGAATGCCCCCCGGCCGCAGCAACCGCAGCCCCAGCATGTTGATATCCTTGTAGCCGCGCGCCGCCGACTGCACCTGCGCCTGCGAAAAGGCGAACTTGGGCGGATCGAGCACCACCAGGTCGTACTGCTCGCCACGGTCGCGCAGGCGACGCAGCTCGACAAAGGCGTCTCCCCTGATCTCACTGAGCATCTCGGGCGGCAGGCCGTTGAGCGCCCAGTTGGCCCGTGCGGCTGCCAGTGCCTGCTCAGAGCTATCCAGGTTGGTCACAGCCGCGGCTGCGTTGCCGGCGTACACCGCAAAGCCGCCGGTGTAGCTGAACACATTGAGCATACGGGCGCCAGCGCTGTAGGCGGCTACCCGCTGGCGGTTGACACGTTGATCGAGATAGAAGCCCGTCTTTTGCCCCTGGGCGATGTCCACCTCGAACAACAGGCCATTCTCGCGTACCTGCACGGCCAATGGCGGGGGCTCGCCAGCCAGCGGGCCAGCGACGTCATCCAGCCCCTCGCGTGGGCGCACATCCACGTCGCTGCGCTCATACACGCCGCGCGCTCCGGTCATCTCGAGCAGCAACACGGCCAACTCTTGCTTGCGGCGGTCGATGCCCAGCGTCAACGCCTGCAGCACCAGCCAGTCGGCGTAGCGATCGACCACCAGACCCGGCAGGCCATCGGCCTCGGCATACGCCAGGCGGTAGCAGTCGGTACTCGCGTCGACCGCCAGCCGCTCGCGGCGCGCCATGGCCGCCTGCAGCCGCTGGCGCCAAAAGGTGGCGTCGATATCGCGCTCTTCCCAGGCCAGCAGACGCACCACGATCTGCGAGCGTGGGTTATAGTAGCCCACGCCCAGTGTATCACCACTGGCGTCGCGCACGGCCACCAGATCACCCGGCTCTGGCTCACCCTTCAGATGATGAACCGCGCCAGAAAACACCCAGGGATGGCGATTGTACACCGAGCGCTCTCGCCCCCGTTTGAGCCAGACCTCATCCATCTTGTCCCTCGTTCGCCACGTCAGACTGCGGCCGCACGGCCTCGATGATGGCCACCTCGGCCGTGTCGGCGGTCACGGCAAAGCGCTGGCTGCTGCGCACCCCCACCACCCAGGCGATCTCGTCACCCACCGTGACCAGCGGCAACGCAGCGCGTTGAGCCGCCGGCACGCGGGCGTTGACCATCAAATCACTCACCTTCTGGCGCCCGGCCATGCCCAACGGCTGTACGCGATCGCCCGGCAGCCGCGGCCGCACCCAGGCCTGCGGACCTAGCCTCTGCGCATCGACATAGGCACGCAGCGGTTGCGCACAGAGCGCCCAGTCAGCGGGTAAGGCCGAGCGCGGCATCACGGTGGCCACCAGGCGCCAGGCGGCGTCCAACGCCACCGCGCCGGGGATGGGCAGCCGGACGGGTGTAGCCATCGTTGGCCAGGCGCCAGCGTCGATGCCTGCCCCACTCGGCTCGACCCAAAGCCAGTCGTAATCCACCCGCACTTGCAGGCCATGTGGCAGCCCGGCACGGGCGCCCACTGTGCTCTGGCAGGCCACTCGCAGCGCGGCATCGATGTGGGCCCATGACAGCTCTGACAACACGCCCAGCTCGGCAACAGCGCGCCGCAATATGCGTCGTTGCACAGCCAGGGGCTCGTCCGCGAATGCGTCGCGCCGCAAGCGCAGGCAGCCTGCCTCGCTACGCGCCAGGCGTGCCCAGGCGTCGTTTGCTAGCGTCTGAACCAGGTCGGACTCAGCCCGGACGATGTCGGCGGTGCGGCCCAGCGCCTCTACCACGGCCGGGTTCAACGCTCGCAGACGCGGCAAGATCTCCAACCGTAGGTGGTTGCGCGTGTAGGCGGGGTCATCGTTGGTGGCATCGTGGCGCGGTTCGAGGCCCACCGCGGCACAATAGGCGGTCGTCTGCGCCCGTGTGACCGTCAGCAGGGGGCGCAAGAGCATCAAACCGCCACCGCGGGCGTCGTCGGGCAGTGGCCAGGGTGCGGTGGGCACCATGCCCGCCAGCCCATCGAGCCCGGCGCCACGGAGCAGATGCAGCAACACCGTCTCGGCCTGATCGTCGGCGGTGTGCCCCACGGCCACCATAGCGGCGCCCACCTGCTCGGCCACCTGTGCCAGAAAGCGATAGCGCACGCAGCGAGCGGCGTCTTCGAGCGAGCGGTGCTCGACGGCAGCCAGGGCGCGCACATCGGCCCGGCCCAGATGACAGCAAAGCCCCAAACGCTCGCACAGGGCCGCCACCCAGGCGGCATCGCCGGCAGCCGCGGTGCGCAGACCATGGTCGAGGTGCGCCACCTGCAGCCGCAGGCCCAGGTTAGGTGCCAGGGTGTGCAGCGCGTGCAGCAAACAGAGTGAATCGGCGCCGCCCGACACGGCCACCAACAGCCCAGCGCCTGTCGCTGGTGTTCGGTTGAGCGCTGCCTGCACCGCCACCTGCACGGTCGCTTCAATCGCCTTCATGCGCTCATTCTAGGCCCGGTCGAGCAGGCCACCAACCTGCATAGGCAGAGCCCGGACCGCCAGGATGAACCTGACGGCCCGGGCAAGGTCAGCGTTGGACATTGTTGTTGACGCTGGTCTACTCGGCCGCGGGCAGCTCTTGCCTGGCGAGGGCCGCAGGGTCATCGCCCTCGGCCAGACCGCGCAGCCGCACGCGGAAGGTCATCGGCTGGGCCGGCAGCAGATACTCGGGGCGGGTGCCCGGCCCGCAGCTGGCGCCGCCCAGACCACACTGGCGATAGTCCAGGTTGAGGGTCGCCTCGGGCTGCCACTCGAGCTCGTCGAGATGCCGCGCTGCTGTCAGGTTCTCGGTGCTATAGTGATGCGCACTGGCCTCCATGGTGGGCTCGGCCACGGCCAACAGGCCCGCGCCACCGGCATCGGTCAGCGATAGCCAGCGCACATCTACCTTGTTGCCGTTCTCTTGAGGCACCACATAGGGCACGTATTGCTCGTCTACCGAGCCACGATAGAGGCCCACCTGGGCGCTCGCCTTGCGGTCGACATAGCATTCATGTGGGCCACCGCCGAACCAGGTCATGGTGTCATAGCCGGCGTTCAGCTTCATCTCGAGGCCAAAGCGCGGCAGCGGCGGCCGCTGGTAGAACGGGTCGATGGCCGTATCGATGAGCACATCGCCACTGCCAAAGACGGTGTAGATGTAGCTGCACTTGAAGCCATCGCTGCTGTCGGCGGCGTGGGCGCCAAAATCGACCTTGACGCGCACGGCCAGCGGCGTGACCCGCTCGACGTTGACGCGACGCACCGCGTGCAACAGCCGGTCATAGCCAGCGCTGCGCCACAGCTCTTCCATGCGTCCGCGCCAGCCACCCTTGTCATTCTCGGTGGGGGCGCGCCACAACTGCAGCCTGGGCGTCGCGGCCAGCAGCTCTCTGCCAGCGCGCACAAAGGAGCTGATGGTGCCCGTATCCTTAGAGATCACCAGGGCAAAGCCCTCGGCCGATAGCGTGACAGCCTCATCGGTCTCTATGCACGCCAGTGCGGGCATGTCATAGGCTGGCTTGGCAGGCTCGGCGATGGGCAGCTTGAACTGGTCCCACGCCACGATGTGCCCCGCCGAGGCCCACAGTGTGTCTTGGGCCAGGGCAAAACTGATGGTGAGATAGTACTCGGCGCCAGGCCTGGGTGTGATGGGGGCACAGGGCACGCCAAAGGCCTGTCGCTCGCCCGCGGGGATGGCCATTGTCGGCAACTGGCCCGACTGGAGCTCGATGCCGTCCTCGGCCAGCGCCCACGAGACGACATAGCTCGACGTGTCGGCAAAGAACTGCTTGTTGCGCGCTCGGAACTTGAGCGCGGCCAGGTCGACCGCCTCGACGACCACCGGCTGGATGAGCTTTTTGTACTCGATCAGGCTGGGGTGCACATAGCGGTCGGGCCCCACCAGGCCATTGCAGCAAAAGCTACCGTCGTTCACCGGGTCATCATAGTCGCCGCCATAGGCCCACCACTCTGTGCCGTCGGGGTCACGACGACGCAGGCCCTGGTCGACCCAATCCCAGATGCAGCCCCCAATCAGCCGCTTGTTGCCCTCGATTACGTCACAGTACTCTTTGAGATTGCCGCAGCTGTTGCCCATCGCGTGAGCGTACTCGCACATGAACACCGGCCGGGTATCGTCGTCATTGGCCAGCTCAACGATGGCCTCGACGGTGGGATACATGCGCGAGATCATGTCCAGTTCGGGCGCCTTGAACCCCGACTCGTAGTGCACCGGCCGCGAGGGGTCGTTGGCGTGTACCCAATCGGCCTGCGCGGCGTGGTTGGGGCCCCAACCCGATTCGTTGCCCAAAGACCAGATGATGATCGAGGGGTGGTTACGGTCGCGCTGCACCATACGCACCACGCGCTCCATAAACGCGGTGCGCCACTGCGGATCCAGACTGGGCTTGGACCACAGCCCGTGCGATTCGAGGTTGCCCTCATCGATAACGAACAGGCCGTACTCGTCGCAGAGATCGAGCCAGCGAGGGTCGTTGGGATAGTGCGAGCAGCGCACCGTGTTGATGTTGTGCTGCTTCATCAGGGTGATATCCTGCACCATCGACTCGTAGGTCACCACCTTGCCGCCGTCGGGGTCGTGGTCGTGGCGGTTGACGCCCCTGATCTTGATCGCCACCCCGTTGACCAGCAGTTGACCATCGACGATCTCGACCTTGCGGAACCCGACACGGCAGGTCTCGGCCTCGATCGGATCGCCGCAAGGGTCTTTGAGCGTCAACAGCAGGCGATAGAGGTTGGGCGTCTCGGCCGTCCACTTTTTCGGGTTGGCGATGGGCGTGGCCAGCGAGACCTCAACGCGCCCGCCCTCGTTGACCACCACGGGCGCAGATTGGGGTGCGATGGCGTCTTTGCCCTGTGCATCGAGCAAGCGCGCCTCTACCGTCAGTCCTCTGGCCGCGTGAGCGCCCTTGTTGGAGACGGCAGCACGCACCCGCAAGGTGGCGTCGCGATAGGCGGCGTCCAGATCGGTGTCTACCTGAAAATCGGCGATGTGCACTTGCGGCGTAGCATAGAGATAGACGCCGCGATGGATGCCAGCCATGCGCCAGTGGTCCTGATCTTCGAGGTAGACGGCATCAGACCAACGATAGACCTGTGCCGCGAGCACGTTGCGCCCAGGCTGCACAAAGGGGGTGATGTCAAACTCGGCGGGCAGGCGGCTATCCTGGCTATAGCCCACCTGTTGGCCGTTGACATAGGCGTAAAAGGCCGACTCGACACCACCAAAGACCACATAGACCCGCATCCCATCCCACTCGGCGGGCAGGTCGAACGTGGTGCGATAGGTGCCCACCTCGTTGGTATCAAAGGGGACGTTGGGGATGTCGTCGGGCGAGAACGGATACTGCACATTGACATAGACCGGCGCGCCATAGCCGTGCATCTGCCAGTTACTGGGCACAGGGATGCGCCCCCATGCAGAGACGTCATCGGCGGCCGAGGCAAAGGCGCTGGGGGCCTCGGCGGGGTTGGGTGCCCAGTGAAAGGCCCATTCGCCGTCGAGCGAGCGATACCAGGGCGAGCGCGTCCAGTCGCCACTGATGGCGCTGGCCACATCGGCAAAGGGCAGCAGCGTGGCATGCCCCGGTTCTTTGTTGCGGCCAACAACCTGCGGGTTCTCCCAATCGTTGATGTGTTGGATCATAGCAATGCCTCCTCGCACTGACGTTATGCCAGACCAGCCTGGCGCCGTAGATGCCGTAGACAGGGGTTGACCGGTCGGCCCGGCACCAGGCGGCCCTGTTGCACAAAGCCTTCTTCACGGCCCTCGAGGGCCTGCACCAGCGCCCCGCGCCAGCGTGACAGCTCTTGCAGATGTGTGCCTGCCGCCGCCAGGTCATGCCGTTCTTGCGGGTCGCTCTGCAGGTCAAATAGCTGCTCGCGGCCATCGCCCGAGAACCAGACATACTTCCAATGCCCGTCGGTAATCCACTGCATGCTCATGCCCAACACGGTGTGCTCGCCATGCAGGTGCTCGCGCCAGGGCATGGCCTCGCCACGGGCCAGCCGTAGAAAGCTACGCCCCTCGACGGCCTCGGGCACGGGCAGGCCGGCGCAATCAAGCAGCGTGGGCATCACATCGCGGAGCTCAACGGG
>JAAYDS010000456.1 GCA_012729155.1 Chloroflexota bacterium
TCAAAGCGCTCAAAGGTAAAGCGCGCATAGTGGCGCAGGCTGCCAAAGGTGTCATCTTGTCCTCTGATGCGACGGTCGCGGGCAAAGATCTGCAGGCGGTGCACCAGGTTCTGGTTGAGTAGTCGCGAGGCCAGCCGCGGGTCCATATCGGCTGGCGTCTGGTTGGTGGTAATCACGGTGGGCAGGGAGGCATTGTAGCGGTAGTTGATGATCTGGTAGAGCTTTTCCATGGCCCAAGGGGTGGCGTTCTGCGTGCCCAGGTCGTCGAGGATCAGCAGCTCGCAGTTGCGCACGTGGTCAAAACGCTCGCCATAGGTGACGGGCGAATCGGGCGCATAGGCGGCTCGCAGGTAGTCGAGCAGGTCTGGCACCACCTCGAAAAAGACCGGCCGCCCCTGGCGGATGCGCTCGTTGGCGATGGCCGCGGCCAGGTGCGTTTTGCCGCAGCCAAAGTCTCCGGTGATCAGCAGCCAGCCGCTGGGATCGTTAGCAAAGGCCGTCGCCATGCGCTTGGCATCTTGCAGGCTGAACGCGACTGCAGGTGAGGAGTAGGCATCGGTCTCGAACGACTCAAAGGTCATGGCCGCCAGATGGCGGATGTTGCTCTCAGAGCGCAGGCGGCGCTGACGCCGCTCCTCAAGCTCACGGCGTTTGCAGCGGCAGGGCACGGCCTTGCCAAAGAGCGGATGCTCGGGCGGCACATCCAGGCGCACAAAGCCGGTGCCGCCACAGATCGGGCAGAGCGTCTCTTCGTTGGGCTGCGCGGCAGGCGCTGCGGGCGATGGGTCTATGTGCGTCATGAGGGGCTCCCATCTTGGCGCTCACTGCGGCCCTCGCGGGCCCAGCGCTCGAGAATGGCCTCGATGTAGCGCCAATGGCGCACGTTGCGCTCTGCTGCGATGCGAAAGGCCTGCTCGATCCACTCGGGCGGAAAATCCTGCTCGGCCTGACGGAGTTGATCCACGATCAACGGTTGCAGCAACCCGATGTTCTGCTCGTATAGGCGATAGATGTTGGGGCGCTCGGCCTCGAGTTGCGACTCGGGCAGGGGCCGCCCGCGCGTCTCGAGCTCCAGCTCTCCTTGCTCCACCTCTCGCAGTGCACGGCGCCCCTCTGGAGCGTTGAGCAGCAAATAGGTCGTCTCGGGTGTGTCGGCGCCAACCTGCAGGCGCAACAGCGAGCCACGCGATACGGCGCGGTTCACGGCGCGATACAGTCGCTCGCGCGCCTGCGTCACATTGGCCGAGCCCTCGTTGAGCGCTGCCAGCAGCACGGTCTCAGCCTCTAGCTCGGCCAGCGTCATGTAGCGAGGATAGCCACGCATGCGCCTGACGAACCAGAACATATAGAGGGTCAGCTTGAGCTCGTCTAGGTCGTCGATCAACGGCAAGAGCTGGCCAAAAAACTGCTCAGGCAATGGCGTCAGGCGGGTTTTGCCCGCCACAAAGCCCTCGAACCGCGTCATCAGAAGATGTCTCCGGCCGCGAACTCGTCGTCGAGGGGCACGGTCTGCAGGTCAGAGAAACGCGTCGTCCCTGGGTCAAAGTAGAGCTGCACCTGGCCGGTGGGGCCATTGCGGTGCTTGGCGATGCGCAGATCGGTGACCTGCCCGCGCTCGGTGTTCTCGTCGTACATCGCCTCGCGGTAGATGAACATGACGATGTCGGCGTCTTGCTCGATAGAGCCAGACTCGCGCAGGTCTGACAGTACGGGCATCTTGTTCTCGCGAGACTCGACGGCACGCGACAGCTGTGAAAGGGCGATCACCGGCACATTCAGGTCTCGCGCTACGCCCTTGAGGGCGCGAGAGATGTACGAGATCTCTTGCACGCGGTTCTCAGAGCGGCGATCGCTGGCCTGCATGAGCTGCAGATAGTCGATGATGATCAGGTCGAGCCCCTTCTCGGCCATCAGGCGGCGGGCTTTGGTGCGGATCTCGGTGGGCGAGGGCGATGGCGTGTCATCGATAAAGATCTGCACCTCAGAAAGATCGGCGCTCGCCTTGGTAAAGTGGTCCCACTCGAGCTCGCTGATATTGCCCTTGCGCAGTTTGTCAGAGGGGATGCCCGCGCGGCCCTGCAGCATGCGCTGGGCCACCTGCTCGCCAGACATCTCGAGGGTGAACAGGGCCACAACGGCGTTGCTCTTGACGGCGGAGTTGACGGCCATCGAGATCGCCAGGCTGCTCTTGCCCATCGAGGGGCGCGCTGCGATGATGATCAGGTCTGATTTCTGCAGGCCGCCCAGCAGGCGGTCCAGGTCGGTAAAGCCCACCGGCAGGCCAAAGCTCTCGCCAGGATGTTCGAGCATGAACTCGACATGGTCGTAATAGTCTGCGATGAGCTCTTTGATATGCACCAACTCGCGGCTGATGCGCCGCTGCGACACCTCAAAGAGCAACTGCTCGGCCTTGTCGATCACCTGATCGACCTCGCCCTGATCTTCATAGGCCAGGGCGGCGATCTGCCCTGCGGCCGCGATGAGCCGACGCAGGGTGCTCTGCCGCTCGATGATGCGCGCATAGTGCTCAACGTGCACCGAGGTTGGCACGGCATTGATCAACGATGACAGGTACGAGGCGCCACCTACCGTCTCGAGCTGGTCGCGTCGCTCGAGCTCGTCTACCACGGTTACAAAGTCGGCCGCGATGTGGCGCTCGTTGAGGGTGCGGATGGCATCATAGACCATGCCGTGGGTTTCACGGTAAAAGTCCTCTGGCCGCAAGAACGACCCCACCGTCACCATGGCGTCGGGATCGATGAGCAAGCTGCCGAGGACTGACTGTTCAGCCTCGATGTTCTGGGGCGGAAGCCGTTCTGCCAAGGTCAGTCTCCGAGATCGTCGAGATCGAGTGATTCAAAGGCATCGCGAAAGACATCCAGGCCATCTACCGGCAGCTCGCTGCTCTGGTTGCGGATCTCGGGCGAGGGCACGATGCCAGCCTCTGCGAGCACGGCCGCCTCGCAGTAGATGGGCGCTTGGGTGCGCAGGGCCAGCGCAATGGCATCGCTGGGGCGCACGTCCAAGAGCTGCCGCCCGCCATCGCGCCGCAATGCCAGGTCGGCGCGAAAGACGCCCTGATTGAGATCGGTGACCACGATGTACTCGACCTCGGCTCCCAACTCGGTGATGACCATATTGAGCAGATCATGCGTGAGCGGGCGGGGTGGTGTGGCGCCCTGCAGCCGCATGGCGATGGCCTCAGACTCGTTCTGGCCGATCCAGATGGGCAGAAAACGCGGCCCTTCGGCCTCTTTGAGCAGCACGATGCGATGACGGCTCAAGAGGCTATAGAGGACCGCATAGACCTCAACACGTATCACGGGCACACCCTGTCTGCGTTGCTGCGTTTCGATTATAGCACAGGGGCAGAGGTGCGGGCAATGCGACTCGCAGAGGCGGTTGGTATGACACTGCTGGCATGCTATAATCGACCCGATCAGCATCAAGTGAGGCGAGCATGGACTGCCCCAACTGCGGCGTATACAACCCCGAAGACCGTGACCATTGCTGGCGCTGTGGCACCGAGCTGCCCAAGCAGGTCGAGCGCAAGCGGCGCGATCCTCAGGCCAGTGCCCGTACGTGGCTCTATGTGGCCGTGGGGGTCATGGTCTTGGTAACGCTCTTGCGTATGTGCGGCGTGAGCGTGCCTGGGATGGGCGGGGCGCCCGATGCCACCGGCTGTGCGCCGCAGCTCCGCAGCGTGGCCCAGTTGGCCGCCGCTTTCGCGGGGTTCTGCTAGCGGCTCTTGCCTCGGCTAGGGTTGGGGCATGTGCAGTGGCCAGGTCTCTAGCACAGGCAGTGCTTCGCGGTCGGTGAGGTCGAGCATGATCGGCGTCACCGAGACATACCCCTCGGCCAACGCGCCGATATCGGTGCCCTCCTCGGGCACGCCGGCCGGCGGCTCACCACCGATCCAGTAGTAGGCACGGCCACGCGGATCGTGCCGCTCCACCAACTCGTCGCGGTAGATGCGTGTGCCCTGACGCGTTACTCTGACGCCCTTGATCTGCTCGAGGGGCAGCGCTGGCACATTGACGTTGACGAGCAACGGCCGCCCCAGCGGGTGGGTGATCATCTGGCGGGCAAGGTCGCAGGCAAAGGCGGCGGCATCGTCGAACTGGGCCCACTCAAAACTATCGAGCGATAGCGCCATGCCCGAGACGCCCCCAATGACTGCCTCCATGGCCGCCGATACGGTGCCCGAGTAGGTCAGGTCGTGCCCCACGTTGGCGCCCTGGTTGATGCCTGAGATGACCAGATCGGGCCGGCGTGGCAGCAGACCCAGCAGGGCTACAGCCACACAGTCGCTGGGCGAGCCGCTGAGCGCCATGGCCGGATTGCCATCGGCCAGCTGGGTGTGGGTGACGCGCAAGGGCTTGTGCATGGTTTTAGAGTGGCCCGAGGCAGACCAGTTATGTTCGGGGGCCAGCACCTGCACATCAAAGCATGTTGCGGTGGCGCGATAGAGGGCGGCCAGGCCGGGCGCATAGACGCCATCATCGTTGGTCAAGAGCACGAGCGGTCTTTGGGCGGGTGCATTCATGTCGAGCCTCAATCTGTAAAGGCCACCGGCTCGAGCGACTGCAGCGCCGGTGGCGGGGCCAGGGTTTGTTGCAGGCGCGCCAACAGGGCGTTTTGGCGCTCGTCGAGCAGGGCGGCGTATGCGGGCGTGCCGAGCTGATCGGTGGTCATGAGCAGAGCATCCTCGTTGTTGTCGGCATAGTAGCGCCGCCTGCGGCCCACCACCTGCAGGCCATACTTGGCATAGAGGCGCTGGGCCACCAGGTTGCTCACCCGCACCTCGAGCGTGGCATACAGCGCGCCGCCGCCTGCTGCCCATTGCAGCAGGCCGCTCAAGAGCAATTCGCCGACGCCACGGCCGCGCCACTCGGGGCGCACGCCCAGCGTGGCGATGTGGCACTCGTCGATGACGAACCACGCGCCTGCATAGCCCATGATGCTGCGGTCTATCGGGCCCAGATCGCTCACTGGCGCCCCTTCGCGCAGTGCCCAGGGCAGGTAGCGCGCCACCAGATAGTGCGCCTCGCGGCGGCGGCGCAGGTCGTAGGCAAAGGCATGAGGCGACCAGGGCGAACTGAAAATGCGCTGCTCGATGGCCGCCACCGTGGGGAGGTCGCTCATCTGCATCGGTTCGATGCGCACTAGAGGGGTGTTACGCTCCACCCTCAGGCTGTCCCCGATACAGGTTGTTGGATATAGATGGGGCTGAGCAGGTCCAGGTCATCGACCTGGCCGGCCTGCCAACGATACCAGGCCAGCTCGGCCAAAAAGCCGGCGCGCCGCACAGAGCCGGCGGGCGAGGCCAGCGAGAGGGCGTCGCCCTCTGGCAGGCTCAGCAGGCGCTCGGCCAGGGCCGGCGACACTTCGCCCGTGATCAGCAGCGGTTGGTCGATTGGGGGCGTCCAAGCATCGGTAGCGTGCAAGCTCAGCTCGCCCTGCAGCTGCGGCAGGCCGTCGGCAAAGGCATAGACACCCACCACAATGCGCCTGCGCCCCGCTTCGACGATGGCCACCACAAGGCCGCCCGGATCTCCAGCCGAGTAGGCGCTCACCTCGAGGGCCGGCACGGCGATGATGGGCAGGCTGAGCGCCAGGCACAGCCCCTTGGCGAGGCTAAAGCCGATGCGCAGGCCAGTGAACGAGCCCGGCCCCTTGGCTACGGCCACGGCGCCCAGCTCTTGGCGGGTGACGCTGGCCAGAGCGAGTAAGCGGTCGATGGACGGCAGCACCTCGACAGACTGGTTGCGCCCCGAGCGCCAGGTTTGTTCGCCCAAGAGACCTTCAGCCCCGTATAGGGCGATGCTGGGCATGCGCGTGGCCGTATCGATGGCCAGTAGAACGCCGTTGGACATCAGGCCGAAACCTCGATCTGGGCAGATGCCACGGCAGGGTCTAGCAGCAAAGCCTCGACCAGCGCTACGTAGCGGTCACCCACCGCCTCGATGGTCAAGCGGCGCTCGGTATAGTCTCGGTAGGTGAGGCGCACCCACAGGCAGTGAGGGGGCATCATCTCGCCGGCACGGTCGGCCCACTCGATGACGGTGACGCCATCGCCATACATATAGTCCTCTAGCCCCAGCGTGAGGGCCTCGGCAAGGTCGCAGATGCGATAGAGGTCGATATGATAGAGATAGGGGCCGCTGGTGACGGGCGCATGTTCGTTGACAAAGACAAACGTGGGGCTGTTGATCACCCCCGCCACCCCCATGCCCGAGCCGATCCCCTGGGTCATGCAGGTCTTGCCGCTGCCCAGGTCGCCCTGCAGACAGACGATGTCGCCGGCCTGCAGTAGCGTGCCCAGAGACCGCCCCAGCAGGCGGGTCTGTTCAGGGCTGGTGGTATGTAGCGTGATGCTCATGGTAAGCTCAGTCACTCGTGCTCCGCGTCTCGGTTGGTCTGGCTCGATAGGCTGCCCAGCGTGGCAAAGGCGGCGCCCCCCAGGTGCAAGAGCGGCGCCAGTTCGTCGGCGGCGGGCGGCGCGATCCAGGTCTGGCCAAAGGCCTCTTCTTCAGCCCAGGCGCTCACGATCTGCATGATGTAGATGGTATGATCCCCTGGCTGGATGCGGTCGACCAGCACGCACTCGAGGTGCGCCAGACAGGCGACCACCCAGGGGGCATCCAGGGCTTGGCCAGCCTCGAGCTCGAGCCCCAATCTGCTCACTTTGTCTTCGTCGCGGCCGGTGATGCTGCCGCAAGTGAGCACCGCCTCAAGCAGTGGGCGGCCGGGAATGTTGAGCACACACTCTTCGCGTTGCCTGAGCAGTTCGTGGGTCAGCGTCGAGGGGTGCACGGCCATGGCCAACAGTGGCGGATCAAGGCTGACAGGGCAATGCCAGGCCAATGTCATCACATTGACCTGACCTTGGGACATCGTCGTCACGAGGCAGACTGGCCGCGTTGCCAGGAGTCGATGTGCCTGCTGCGGCGGCACCTCGCGCTTCATACCGTTTCACCTGAGATTCAGATGTACGCGAGTATGGCACAGGCGTGAGACACTGTCAAGGGCTCGGGCCGTAGACAGCCATGTGGGCCTCTAGTATAATAAACCCGGAGCCAGCTCAGATCATTTGAGCGGCCCGCTCGATGACGAGTCAGGAGGACAAAATGCTGGTCAAACAACGCATGTCGCGGCACCCGATTACGGTGCGCCCCAAGACGTCGTTGCATGACGCCCTGCGCGTGATGCGTGACAACAAAGTGCGGCGGTTGCCGGTTCTGGATGAAAAGAACAGGCTCGTGGGCATCGTCTCTGAAAAGCAGTTGCTGTACGCCTCGCCATCGCCTGCCACGAGCCTGAGTATCTATGAGATGAACTATCTCATGTCCAAAGTCACCGTCGATGAACTGATGACGCGCGAAGTGGTCACCGTGCCCGAAGATTGCCCCCTCGAAGAGGCGGCCCGCATCATGGAGGATAACGACGTCAGCGGCCTGCCCGTGATGCGCGGCGACTTGCTGGTGGGCATGATCACCGAGAGCGACCTGTTCAAGGTGTTCACAGAGTTGTTGGGCGCGCGTACCTGGGGGCTGCGCGTCACCATCAGGGTCAGAGAAGGCCATGGCGTGCTGGCCAAGCTGACGCAACAGCTCTCGGATCGAGGGGCAGACTTTGTGGCGCTGGGCACCTTCTGGGGAGATGACGTCAGCAACCGCGAGATCGCGTTCAAAGTGCAGGGCATCGACCGTGGCGCCGTGGAGGCGATCATCGCCGATCTGGACGCCGA
>JAAYDS010000457.1 GCA_012729155.1 Chloroflexota bacterium
CCGACACAAATGCCCCCAGCTTGGCCTGGTCGAGCGCGCCCGCCGTGCGCACCCCTGAGCAGACGTCTACGCCGTAGGGCTGCACCATGCGGATCGCCGCACCGACATTGTCGGCCGAGAGCCCTCCTGCCAGAAAGACCGGTCGGCCACAACGCCTCACGATCTCGCGACTGATCTCCCAGTTATGGGTACGCCCGGTGCCACCCAATTCTTTGACCGGCAGGTTGGGGTTGCCCGAGTCGAGCAGCAGCCCGTGCACCTGTGGGGCCACGCGCAGGGCCTCATCCAGCGCCTCGGGCCCTGTGATGTGGATAACTTGCACGATGGTGATGCCTGGCAGGGCGGCGCGTAGCTCGGCATGGGTGCCCGCTGTCAGTCGATCGACCAGCTGCAGGGTATTGGCACCACAGCGGCGTTGTTGCACAATGATCTCGTCGACCGATGCCCGGCTGGTGAGCAAAAACGAACCCACAGCAGGTGGCAGATCGGCGGTGATGGCCGCGATGCGCTCCTCGCTGATGACGCCGGGGCCTGATGGCATGGCCGAGACCAGGCCGATGGCCGCAGCGCCTGCTTCGACGGCGAGCCGGGCCTCGTTGCGGTCGGCGATGCAGCAGATCTTGATGCGAGTCGGTTTCATCGCCCCTCCTCTCGGTTAGGCGCGTTGCCTGCGTTGATGGCGCGCCTCAAGAACCCCTCGATGTTCGCGTTGGCGCGGTCTGCAGCTGCAAAAGGGAATGCCAGAAACGCGTGTGGGCAGCCCGGATAGATCGCCAGCTCAGTGCGATTGCCCGCCCGTGCCCAACGATAAGCCATCATCACCGAATCGTCGAGCAGCGGATCAGCGGTGCCCACGGTGAACAGCGCCGGCGGCAGGTCGCTCAGATCGGCATACAGCGGCGACACCTCGGGGTGCAACTCGAGGCCATGCGGTGCATACAGCTGCCACAGCCAGGTCACTTCGCCGGGAGAGAGCAGCGGACAGTCTTCGCCTAGGCGTACACGGCTGGGCAGGGGCGGCAGGCTAAAACAGCCATACTCGAGGCTGACGGCGCAATACCCTGTGCGGCCGTGTCTCTCTCTGAGGCGCGTTAGCGCTACCACGGCGAGGTTGGCGCCCGCCGATGTTCCGCTCATTATCAGTCGGTCGCTGCCGAATGCGTCACTTGCGTGCTCAACCAGCCAGGCAGCTACCGTGGCGCAGTCGTTGACGGCCGCGGGAAAGGGGTGCTCGGGGGCCAGACGATAGTCGACACTGACGATGGCCAGGTTGAGACGATCTGCCAGGTCTACCAGGGCATCGTCAGACTGGTGCGGAAAGCCCAGGCAGAACCCGCCGCCATGGAGATCGAGGCAGATGCCGCGCACCTCTTGCGGCGTATAGACAGCCACTGGCACCTGCAGGCCGTCATAGCGGATGACGCGATCCTCTACCTGTGCAAACCGCGGCGAAAGGCCCCATAGCCCGTCGCCCGCTGCCAACTCGTCGCGTAGCGCGACGATGCCTTGCTCGTACATACGCGGCTCGCCATCGGCCTCACGGGCGAGCCATCGCATAAAGGCGCGTGTCTCGGGCTCGATGGCCTCGGGGCGCAGCAGATCGGAGTCAATCAGGGCTCTGCTCATCGACATGGCCCTTGCGGGCGATCATGAGAATGTGCCCGCTGGTGGCGACGATGGCCGGATGGACCGCCAGCGCCAGGTGCGCCTCGAGCCAGTGCCTATAGCTCGTCGGCTCTTCAGTGGCCAGACGGTTGATGGCATCCCAATCATGTGAGCCGATGCCCTCAAGGCCCACACGCTGCAACACCTCGAGCCCGGCGGCCTCGAGCAGCGCCTCCAGCTCCTCGGCCAGAAAAAAGTGGCAGTAGAACTTGGCCACAAACCGCTCGTCCTCACCGTCGCGCCACAGCCGGCGCCACGATGTCTGCGCGGCGATCTCTTGCGGCCAGTTGGCTGGCGCTTCGATGACCACTGCCAGGCGCCCCATCACAGAGATGGCCACCAGGCCGCCCGGCCGCGTTACACGCGCCAGCTCGTCAACGGC
>JAAYDS010000458.1 GCA_012729155.1 Chloroflexota bacterium
CCCCCCCACCCTGCCCGGAGTCATCGACCAGGCCGGCGACCTGCCGACGCTGCTGATGCACCCCCTTGCTGTGTTGGTAGACACCTTTGGTGAGGCCAAGTCGGCCGAGTGGAGCTGGCATGCCGATCGGCGGGGCATCACCGTGATGCTTGGTTACCCATCGGGGCTGGTGGGAACGCTGCAACTCACGTGCACCGCCGCGAGCGCAGCCCCGCATGAGGAGTTGATGGTGCAGGTAGGCGATGATGTGTGGCGCGTAAGCCAAGGGCTGACGTTGACGCAGCCACACGGCCAGCATATGCCTGATGCAGGTTCAGCCTCACAGACCGCCCTGCCCACACAGGGCGGTGCCGGCGCTCTTGCCGCTACGGGTTACCTTGGCTCGTTGGGACACTTTGGCACATCGGTGCTCGAGGCCAAACCCGTGGCGCGCCTGAATGTGCTCCATCTGCTGCAGATGATGACCCTACAAGATACGTTGCGTGCCAAGCAAGAGCGCCAATGGGTGTCGCTATAGCGCAAGCGTCGAGCAACGAGGGAGGATATCGGCAATGGATCGACGGTTTCCGTTGGGGGTCAGCGCTTCGCCTGATCGCGTGGCGCCGTTGGTAGGCTTTTATGATTTCATCGAGCCGCCTGGGTCGGCCCTATTGATGGGCCTGGCAGATGACGAGGCGTACGAGCCGCAGCGGCGCGCCCTGGCGGCTAGTCCGCTGCCTGTGAGGGCGTTCAATGTGCTCTTTCCCCCGGCCGTCAAGCTCGTGGGAGATCAGGTCGACTGGGCGCAGGTCGAGATGTACCTTCACCGCGTGGTCAACCGCGCTGCAGATCTGGGCGCCCGCGTGCTGGTGTTTGGCAGCGGTGGCGCTCGCAACGCCCCCGAGGGCTTTACGAGCGAGGCCGCCTTTGAGCAGTTGGTGCGCGTCCTGACGATCGGCGCAGACATCGCCGATCGGCGTGACATCAACTTTGTGGTGGAGGGGTTACGTCGCCCCGAGTCAAACATGATCAATAGCTTTGCTGAGGCGCTGGCACTGGCGCGCAGAGTCAATCGCGCCAGCGTCAAGGTGCTGGCAGACATCTATCATATGGTCGAAGAACAAGAGCCCTTTGGCGTGTTGCGCCAGGGCGCCGATCTGCTGGCACACGTACATCTGTCGGGCGATGAGCGCCGCTACCCTGGCTATGGCGAGTACCCACTCAGGGCGCTCTTTGACGTGTTGGGTGACGTCGACTATCAGGGAGCAGTTTCGATCGAGTGTCGCTGGGGAGACGACCTGGCCAGCGAGGCGCTGTACGCCGCCGGCTATCTTGACGGCCTGCTCGCCGAATAGTCGCGCTGCCCATCAACACATCAGCGGCCCCTGAGCATGCTCAGGGGCCGCTTTGCTGTCATCCGCCACCCTCAGGACCAGGGATCGATGATATCCTCGTCGGCGCTCTCGCCCTCTGGTTTGGGCCCGAACACTCGCTTGAGGAACGCATTGAGCTTGCCCTCAAACTCTTGGCCGATGGTCGACCAGTCGGCGTCGGGCGTGGCTCCCACTACACGGGCAATACCGCTACGCGTGGAACGCTCAACTGCCTGGCCGATCTCGTCCCACTCAGCCTCTTCGTTGGTTCCCACCGTCTTGGCGGCGGTGCGCCGCGCGGCATCGTCGGTGGCTCTGCCGATGGTCTTCCAGTCTGCACTCTCACTCGCTCCAACAGTGCGAGCGGCCTCACGCCTCACTTGATCGCCCATCTGCCTGAACAGCTCGCGCCACTCTTGCGCGCTGGTGTTGACTCGGTCTTTATCGCCCATGTCGCCCTCCTATGGCGTCTAGCACACTGATGGCTATACGCCGTTACGCAGTGAGGGTTGCCCAAACAAGGCTTCTCTAGCCGAGTGCAGCGGCTGCTGGGTCTTGATCCAGCTCGTCCATCTCACCCGTAACGGTAAACACCACCCGCTCGCAAATGTTGGTCACGCGGTCAGCGGCGCGCTCGAGGTTGTGCGCCGCCCACACGTAATAGTTGGCCTGCTCTGAGAGACGAGGATTCGCGATGATCGTATTCAGCAGGGCACGGTTGGCCGCATTATAGAGATCGTCAACCAGATCGTCTTCTCGCGGGATCGCCCGCGCCTGCTCGTCGTCGCGCCGCACAAAAGCGTCGATGGCCCGACTGAGCATGCCCAGCGCCAGATCGGCCATTCGTCCGATCTGCACTGGCGGGGCAAGGCCCGGCTCTGTGCCCAACAAAAGGGTGATCTTGGCGATGCCCTTGGCATAGTCGCCGATCCGCTCCAGTTCGGTCACAATCTCGAGCACAGCGGCCAACACGCGCAGATCATCGGCCATGGGTTGCTGCGTGGCGATCAACACCAAGACGTCTTCTTCAGTGGTAAAGCGTCGCCGGTTGATCTCCAGGTCACCGGCTACCAGCCCTCGAGCCACCGCAGCGTCGCCAAGCTGCAGGGCCTGCACCGCCTCTCTGATGGCCCGCATCACCATGCTGGCCAGGGTAACGATATCGTCTTGTAGCCGCTGAATCTCACGGTCGAGCGTTCTGCTATGCATGGGATGCCTCACTGCTAGAGCTTGAACACCTGTAACACCTTGGGGCCCTCAGCGGTCTCGAGCTGTGCAACCACTTCCACGAGTTTGGCGAGTGTCGAATTCTGCAGCTTGCGGCGCAGCAGCTCGTCGACCTGAAAGACGCCAGCCGTACTATCGAGCAAGACGGCGATGCGGATCGGCCGATCGTCTCCCTTTTCGATGGACACAGCTTTGACGGCCATGGCCGACACCGAGTGTATGTTCACCTGCCCCGCCTCAAAGGGGATCCGCGAACGGCCCTCGGTCATGTCCAAGGCATCGGCCACCTTGACCACGCCGGCCTCCAGCGTCAGGCAGCCCACATCTGATCGATGCGCCGAAATGCAGTGCAGTATCTCCGACACCATGATGGTGAGCGTCGGCTCCTGGTACTGGGTGGCGAGCAGTTGGCGGGCTTTGGGATAGGCCAGCACCAGGCTGTGTTGCTCGTGGTCATGACGGTGTATAGCGATGCCGATGTCGTGGAGGCAGGCAGCCAGAACCACCACAACCTCAGCGTCAGTACTTTCCAGCCCATAGTTGCTGACCACGCCAGGCGTTGCACCAGACTCTACTAGCATCCGCAACAGGCGCAGAGCGGCATTGGCCACAATCTGGATATGGACCTCGCCATGATCGTTCATGCCCCCGCGGTCCACGGCATTGATGTTCGCCGACCGGTAGAACTGTTGCAGCTCTGGATCGCCATTGATGGCGTCGAGCAGCGCCTGAAGCCTTGTGTTATGGCGGCTAGGCATCCTTAGCATTGCGGCTCTCCATCCATGGAGCGCAGAAAACCCAACACCCGTTCGGCAAGCTCGTCGCGCACGCAACGAAAAGCGGCGATGCGCTCCTCACGCGTACCGGTGGCCAGGGCCGGGTCGACCACGCCGATGTGCACCACCCTGCCCTGGCCAAGCCACAAAGGGCAGCTCTCGGCAGCGTCGCCACAGACGGTGACCACCACATCAAAGGGCTCGCCACGATACTGCTCGACGGACTTGCTGGTCGCCAACGAGATGTCTATGCCGATCTCGC
>JAAYDS010000459.1 GCA_012729155.1 Chloroflexota bacterium
ACGAAGGACAGCGCTGCTTTGGCGACAGGCAACGTGAGGTGAAGACCATGGCTTTGTGGGATACGGTCAGACGTGTACTGGGGCTCGGAACCGGCGCTTCTGGGGCCGCTGCTGCCGCCGGGGGCGACCCCGATGGCGTCTATGTCTACTGCCGCTGCCGGAACTGCGGCGACTCGGTGGCAGTGCGCCTGAACAAGCGCAACGACCTTTCGCGTGAAGGCGGCGGCCCAGGGACGTTGTTTGTGCGCAAAGAGATCATGGACAACCGCTGCTTTCGGCTGATGCAGGCCGAGGTCTGGTTCGATGACGCTTACCGCATCGTGACGGCCGACATCGAAGGCGGCATTTTGCTTACGCGCGAAGAGTATGAGGCAGACCAGGAAGCAAAGTCGGCCGCACGCGCGCAAGACACGGAGTAGAACACTCGGGGGCCGCAGAGGATTGCTCGCTCTGCGGCCCCCAGGCTGGTCGTCTAGTGTCGATATTATGTCAATTACTAGGCGCCGGCCTCATACGTCAAGATGATCGCCTGGGCGATCTCTTTCATCGACTTGCGGGTGTTCATCGACATCTTTTGAATACGACGAAACGCGGCAGACTCGGTGAGCCCCTGAGTGTCCATAAGGATGCCCTTGGCCCGATCTACCAGCTTGCGAGTCTCGAGCTGATCGGCCAGATCATCAACCTGCTTTTGCAGCTCGCGAAACTCTTCAAACCGCTCCAGCGCCACTTCGATAGCCGGGGCCAGATCGGCCTCCTGGATCGGCTTGACAAGATAGTTGACCACGCCGGCCTCTTTGGCGCGATCGATGAGGTCGCGCTGGCTATAGGCGGTGATGAGGACGACGGGAGCGATGCGCTCCTCAGTGAGGTGCTTGGCTGCGGTGATGCCATCCATGTCGGGCATCATGATGTCCATCAGGACCACGTCAGGCCGCAGTTCGCGCGCCAGGTTCACGGCGCTGCGGCCGTCACCCGCCTCGCCCACCACGAGATAGCCCAGATTGCTCAGCATCTCGCGGAGATCCATGCAGATGACCGACTCATCGTCGGCGATGACAACGCGAATGCGCTCCAACTTGGCACCTCCTTGCACTACTTGGGAAACTCGATGACCGCCCTGGTCTCTCCATCAGGCCTCGATATGGAGAAAGCGCCTCGCAGGTCGCGCTCCACCATGCCACCGACGATACGCAGGCCAAGGTTGGCATGCGTGTCCAGGTCGAAATCCTCAGGTAGCCCCTGACCATCATCACTCACAATGATACTGGCTTTGTCGCCATGGTCAACTAGCTCGACCGAAATCGCCCCACGCGTGCGCCCTGCCATGCCGTGCTCGATGGCGTTTTGCACCAGCTCGTTAATAACCAGCGCGCAGCGCGTCGTCTTGTCTGCTGGCAGCCAGATGCTGGGGCCGTGCACTCCGAGGCGGATCTGCTGCTCGGGCGCGATCAGGCCCTGCTGCACTTGCTGGATGATGCGATGAGCTACATCGAGCAGATTGATGGTGCCGCGATCGTTCTGCGACAGAAACTCGTGCACTACGGCCATGCTCATGATGCGGTTAACGGTCTCGTCAAGCAGCAAGCGCGTCTCGGGATGCTTGGCACGACGCGCCTGCATGCGAGTGATTGAGGCAATCACTTGCAGGTTATTCTTGACACGATGATGCACCTCGTGCAACAGCGACACGCGACTGGCCAACTCGGCCTCTGTCCGCAGTCGTTCGGTAGCGTCATGCACCAGCAGCAGTGCCCCTCTCGACCTCGAGGTATGGCGGCGAGATGATGATGAGGGCTTGAGCAACAACAGGTGCCATGGCAGCGAACGCACCGGCAGGGCCTTGTGGATCAATACGCGACCATGCTCCTCTTTCTGCAGTTGGATCGCCCTACGCTCGTTGATGGCCTCCAGCGCGATCTGGTGATCCACCGTATCCAACTCGCTGAGACGCCGGCCCAGCAGGCTGTCGCGATATCCGAGATTGCGGTACTGCTCAGCCGCGATGCCGCTCATGTAGAGTATGCGTCGATCGGTGCTGACATAGATCACGCCATCATGCTCACCAAAGGGCGACAGCGCTCCTGCACCGATCAGTTCGCCGCGAGCGACCATTAGCGTAAAGGCAAGTAAAGCATACTGAAAGACACGACTGCGGCGGCGGTGTCGCTCGTGCTGCAACCAGTAGGCGTCTTTGATCAGATAGGCGATCGGTTGTCCCCTACTTCCCCAGATGGGGAACTCCTGGCGCGCAACAGTAGCCTCTCGTACCAGGACAGTACGCACCAGAAAGGGCGACAGGAGTCGGCGCCAGGCGTTGGGCTCTGCCTGTTCGGCCGGCAGGCGCTGGCCCACCATGTCTTCGGCATAGAGCGGCGTGGCTGAATGCGGCCTTGCCTGGGCAAAGACATGGCTTGCACCGTCAGCATGGCGAGACACCAACAACAGGTCCGCTCGCGAGACATCGCTCAGGATGCTCAGATCGGCAGTGACCCGTGCAAGCAATTGTCGATCGCTGGCATCGAGATCCATCTCGATGATCTCGGTGTGAACTTGAGGTGTCATTGAGTCATTATACCACAAGGAAGCATGCCAGGGGCCGCGACACGCGCTTTGC
>JAAYDS010000081.1 GCA_012729155.1 Chloroflexota bacterium
CAGGCGTCGGCGCTCGCTTCGACCACTTCAAAGGCCACTGCTGGCGTGGCCGACGGGGTGCGGCCGTAGACATGCTGCTCAAAGAGCGCCAGCAGCTCGGCGCGGCGGGCGGGCCAGTCGTCCGCAGTGCGCACGAGGCGGCCATCGCCAAAGGCGAGCGGGTCGGGCAGGCCAGCGGGCGCGATGGTTGGATCGGTGACGGGGTGGCTTGGCCGTGTGAGCATGTCGTCTCCTCGCGGTGGGAAATGGGCCGAGGCGGCGTACGCGGCGCCGCCTCGGCTGTGTCAGCAACGACTAGTCGTCGAAGCGGATCTCGCGGCCCTGTTTGCCGCTTTCGAGGAGCGCTTCCATCATCTGCTGCACCATCATGCCGTGGCGCAGGGGCGCGTGGCACTCGGTGCCATCGAGGATAGCGTTCACAAAGTCGGCGGCCACGTTGTCAAAGCCGTCGGGTCCGTCGGGCAGGTCAATGGCCACATTCTGCGGCGCGTTGTTGACCGTCTGATAGAGGGTCAAGGGGCGCAGGCGGGCGCCGGCGTCGGTGCCCAACAGGTCGATTTGCGTCTCGCCGTCGAGCTGCTGATGGCTGGCCCAGAAGCTCTCGACCTGTAGGCCGATGCCGTTCTCAAAGCGGATAAAGCCTCCGCCATAGTCGTCAGCCTTGAACTGGCTCCAGTAAGACTCGTCAGGCTGCCTAAAGTCCCAGTAGCCCTTGCCACGCGGGCCGAACTTGGCGCCAGCCACGCCCGATACACTGATCGGCTTGGGCATGCCCAGCAGCCACCAGACCGCGTCGAGCACGTGCACGCCCATATCACGGAAGGCGCCGCCGCCCTCGCGTACAAAGCCGAGCGACCAATCGGGGATACGGCTGCGGCGAATGGCCTGAGCGCGGGCATAGTACAGATCGCCAAAGTAGCCCTGCTGGCGCAACTTGCCGAGGTACTGCACCTGGTTCGAGAAACGCATGCCCAGCGACATCATGTTGACCAGCCCCGACTTTTCGGCCACCTCGACGACCTCGGCGGCCTGCGTCAGCGAGCTGGCCAGGGGCTTGGTGACCATGACATGCTTGTCGTTGCGCAAGACCTCAAGCGCCACGGGCACGTGCAGCTGGTTGGGCGTACCCACGAACACGGCGTCGATGTCGGGGTCCTTGCACATCTCTTTGTAGTCGGTGTAGAACTTGACCTCGTTGGGGATCTCTTTGGCGAAATCCTGCATGCGATCCTCGAGGACGTCACACAGGGCGACGATCTCGCTGCGCGGATTCTTCATAAAGGCGCGGCCATTGGCCCGGCCGATGCCCATGCCGACGATACAGACGCGTACCTTGTCCATCTCGAACCTCCAGAGTGTTTGCCTTGTAGGCGAAGGGAGTGTGTCACAAGTCGCGTGTGGGTGCAAGCCTCGCGGCTTGCGCGCGAGGCACCGTGCGGCTACTATCGGCAGCAACGAAAGGAGCACAACGATGCCCAAACAAGCACTGCTGTTGCTGGGTGGCACCTGGCATGATTTTGAGGGCTTTGCGCAATGGGTAAAGCCGTTGTTGGCAGAGCAGGGGTATGCGGTGGTGAGCACCTATGATCCCGATGCACTGCTGCGGCTGCGCGAGGATGGCACCGCACTGGTGGTGCAGTACACCAGCTTTGGGGCGCATCTGCAGTTCCCCGAGGCGACGCCCGGCCTGACGGCGGCACAGACCGAGGCGTTACGGGCCTGGGTGTCTGACGGGGGAAGGCTGCTGGGCGTACACAGCGCCACAGTGGTGGGTGTGGCGCCCAACGAGGCACAACAAATGCTTTTAGGCGCGCGGTTTGTGGAGCATCCGCCCCAGTTCTGCTTTGGCGTTTACCCCCTGGAGCGCGAGCACCCCATGCTGACAGACGTCGAGGCGCTGATGGTGCACGACGAGTTCTACATGCAGGTGTATGGCGATGATTGCGACGTGCTCATGGTGTCGCTAGACCGCGGGCGCGCCTACCCGATGGTGTGGACACGGCAAGAGGGCGCCGGACGGGTGGCCTATGTGGGCATGGGGCACAGCGCGGCGGTCTGGCAGCTCGAGGGGTATGGGCAATTGATGCGTAATACGGTAGCCTGGATGCAGGGGCCAGAGGCGCGAGCGTGAAGGCGATGCGCGTTGGCGTAAAGGTTTATGATCTGGACTGGTACGGTCGCTGGGGGCTTTCGGCGGCACAACTGGCGCGGTTGCTGCAGAACTGGGGCATAGACTTTGTGCTGACGCAGAGCCAGCGCATGCCCATGGCCGATAGCGCCGTGCGTTCGAGCGTGCCGGCAGCGCAGCGAGAGCGGCTGTCGTGCTATGATGAGCGCGCCACGCGCGAGGCGCTGGGGGCTGCGGGCATTGGGTTTTGGCCCACGCTGTGCACCTTTTTCGAGCCGGCGGCGTTGACCTCTCACCCCGAGCTGCGCCCCGTAAGCGCCGAGGGCCGCCCGATGGGGCAGACCGACTGGTATGTGGGGCTCGTGCCCGGCGACGCAGGCTGGCTGGAGCGGCAGTGCGAGCGGGTGGCGCAGACAACCGCGGCACTGCAGCCCGACGGGGTATTCCTATCGTTCTGCCGCTGGCCTGGGTTCTGGGAGCTATGGACGCCCCAGTTCGAGCGCAGCGCGGCTGCAGACTATAGCTATGATGCCGGCACGTTGGACCGGTTTGTGGCAGAGACAGGCGCGGCTCTGCCCTCGCGCGAGCCGCGCGAGGCGGCGGGGTGGATCGCGGCCCATGCCC
>JAAYDS010000082.1 GCA_012729155.1 Chloroflexota bacterium
CGCGCCCATCGACATGGCGCACATCGTCGGCTGTGTGAATCTCTTGCAGCTCGTCGATCTCTTTGAGCAGTGAGACGGTCTTGTAGACCGTCGCCAGGCTGGTCATGGGAAAGTCGACCTGTACCTGTGCGTGGACCTCTTCAACCGTCGGATGCCCTGTATGGCCCACGATGGTGTTGATGATCGCGACCCGCTGCGGCGTGACACGGTAGCCGTGCTCGCGGAGACGGGTGATTAGCATGCCAGCTCGAGTCACTTGGTCCATGGTGTCTCCATCCTCGACGCGTTGTTATCGGAAACATATTATCAAAATAGTGCGTCCAGGTCAAGTGAGCTTTGACAGCCTGCCCAACCTCGTGCTACAATAACGGTTGCAGTTGATACCCTACGGGGGTATAGGATAGGAGGATCGATGAGTGACATGACACTCTCGCTCGACGTCAGTCGGCTGGGGTTTGGCGAGCAAAAGGCGCAAGAGCAAGAGCGCAATCTCGTGATAATCGGTGCAGGGCCGGCTGGCCTCACTGCGGGGCTATATGCCGGCCGAGCACAGCTCGAGCCGTTGCTGCTGGTGGGGCAGGCGTTTGGCGGTCAGGCTGCAACAACCAGTGAGATGGAGAACTACCCGGGCTTTCCCGAAGGCATCGGCGGTATGGCTCTGGCTGAGCAGATGTCGAACCAGGCCACCCGCTTTGGCGCTGAGATCATGTATGAAGAAGTGGTCAGCGTCGACCTCAAGCAGTATCCCTTTGTGGTGCGCACCTATGGCCCGGTCTTTCGGGCCAAGTCGCTGATCATCTGCACGGGTACGTCGTCGCGCAAGCTGGGCGTCGCTGGTGAGGAGCGTTACATCGGCCGCGGCGTCTCGTTTTGCGCCACCTGTGATGGGTTCTTTTACAAAGACAAGACAGTGGTGGTGGTGGGCGGTGGCGATAGTGCTATCGATGAGGGCCTCTACCTTACGCGCTTTGCGCGCGAGGTCATTGTGGTGCACCGCCGCGATGCCTTGCGGGCCAACGCGCTGCTACAAAAGCGCGCCTTTGCAGAGCCCAAGATGCGTTTTGTCTGGAACTCGGTCGTCACAGAGATCGTCGGCGACGATAATGTCACTGGCGTGCGCGTCCGAGATGTGAACACCGGTGAAGAGACCGTCATCGACGCCGATGGCGTGTTCGAGTACGTGGGCCTGGTGCCCAACACCAAGCTGTTCGAGGGCCAGCTCGAGCTCAACGAGCAGGGCTATATCGCCACCGACAGGCGTCAGCGCACCAGTATGCCGGGGGTGTATGCCGCCGGCGACGTGCAAGACCCCTGGTATCGGCAGGTGGTGGTAGCGGCAGGCGCGGGCGCAGCGGCCGCCATCGAGGCCGAGCGTTGGCTGGCAGAAAAGGCTTTTGAGGAGGCCGAACAGGCGCAGCAGGCTGGCTGAGCTTTTGGGCATCTATAGCATACGGGTCGCCTCTCTAGAGAGGCGACCCGTATGCTATGTCTACAGCAGCGGCATCACGGCTTTTGCGCTACCAGCAAAATGTGCGCGCCCATATCGAGGCATCCTGGCTCGCGACAGGCCTCGAGCTCGAGCTCGATCAACTGCTGCCAGGTGCGCTGGTCGCCAAGCCAGGTTGCTACCAGATCGCCCCAGGTGGCGCTCAGGCAGTTGCTGGCCGACATCACCAGCGGCTGCGCGCCCGTCTGCGTTACGAACTGACGAAACTCGTCCGCTCGATAGGCGTGCCAGAAGCGGCTGACAGCCGCCACCGAAGCAGGCCCCATATCGCCCGTGGACACGATCTCACGATTGAGGCCGCGATCGACGTTCAGGATGCGCGGCAGGTCTTGGTGCAGCGTACCGAACAGGCTGCGTGCACTGAGCAGCAACAGCCCGCCCGATCTGGTCACGCGGTAGAGCTCGCGCACCGCCCGTTCGCGCCGGTCAAAGACATAGCTCAACGGCCCCCCCACGCACACCACCGCGTCGAACTCGTCATCATCAAAAGCGTGCGAGAGGTCGATCATGTTGCACTCGCGCCAGGCCTCGATCTGCCGCGCATATCCCTGCGCCTCGGCGTTACGCCGATTGAGCGCCAGTTTGTCGGCCGACATGTCGGCCACCACCACCCTCGCTGAGATGGCGGCGATCTCTTGCGTGAAGCGGCCCGAGCCGGCTCCCATCTCGAGCACGCGCATGTCTGACTTGAGGTACTGCCTCAGGTAGTGGTTGTGGATGGCAAAGTCGACCTGCTGGATCGGGTCATGCTGACGCCGTTGCCACTCATCCTCGGCGTCGCTGTGCGATCGCACCCAGCTCAGCTCTTGGCCCGTCATCATGCGCCTCCATCTGTGGGTGGTTTAACCTACCATGATCACATCCATACTATAGAGCGCTCTGGGCATACCCTCAAGTGCAACTAGACGGTAAGGGCGTTACCGCTGCTCAGTAACGCCTCGGCGATGCTGTACATGTTCGATATGGTCCCCAGCTCAAGCTGCTCTTTGAGCCCCAGATAGCCCAGGCAGGTGCCGCACACGAGGATCTCGACGCCAGCGGCAGCCAGGCGTTGCAGATCATCGATCACAGGTGAGCCCGCGACGGCCAGACGTACGCCGGTGTTGTAGAGCACCAACGTCTTGGGCAACGGTTCTACCTGTGTGAGGGTGTAGATGAACGAGCGCATCAGAATGGCCCCCAGCTCGTCCTCGCCACGGCCCATGCGGTCACTGGTCAGGGCTACGACCGCGCCGGCAGATGACACGCCACAAG
>JAAYDS010000460.1 GCA_012729155.1 Chloroflexota bacterium
AGCCTGTGACAAAGGAGGACTTGATTTGCCTCAACTGGTGCTTCCCAAGATCGAATGTGAAGCGAGTACGCAGAACTATGGACGGTTTGCCATCGGCCCCATGTCACGGGGCTATGGCCTCACCGTAGGCCTTGCCCTGCGCAGGGTGTTGTTGTCATCGCTAAGCGGCGCTGCCATCACGTCGGTGCGCGTCTCGGGCGTGCTCGAAGAGTTCATGGTTATCCCGGGCGCAAAAGAAGATATGACCATGCTCCTGCTGAACCTCAAACAGGTTCGCCTGGTATCGCATAGCGAAGATCCGGTGCGTATGCGAGTCTCGGCGCGGGGCAAGTCGGTTGTTACCGCAGGTGATATCGAAGCGCCGGCAGATGTAGACATTGTCAACCCTGAACTGCAGCTGCTAACGCTCGACACCCTTGACTCGGAGCTCGAGATCGAGCTGACGGTGGAAAAGGGCATGGGCTACTCGCCCTCTGAAGACCGCAAAAAGCTGCCCATCGGCGAGATCCCTGTTGATGCGATCTTTTCGCCGGTCGTCAAGGTGGGCTATGACGTCGAGCCCGCTCGTATCGAACAGATCACTAACTATGACTTGCTCAAGCTAGAGATCTGGACCGACGGCACCATTGAGCCGGCCGAGGCGCTGGCTCAGGCAGCGCGGACATTGATTGACCATATCGCGCCTGTGGCCGCCTTTACCGGCGAAGAGGACGATCTGGTGGCTGAGGATCTGAGTGTGCCGTCGGTGGCCAGCGAGTACTATGACGTGCCTATCGAAGAGCTCGAGCTACAGATGCGCGCCTATAACTGTCTGCGCCGCGCCGGTGTCACCAGTGTGGGCGATGTGCTTGAGCGTATGGCCAAGGGCGTAGATGAGCTGCTCGCCATTCGTCACTTTGGCGAGAAATCGCTCAACGAGCTCCTCGCCAGGCTTGAGGAGAAGGGCTACCTGCCCAAAGGGTTTGACATTGCATGATCCGGCAGCCCCGCTGCCCAGGTTTAGCGGAGAGGTTAGCGTAACATGAGACATCGCGTGAGCGGCCATCAGTTGGGCCGCAACGAGGCCCAGCGCAGGGCGCTGCGCCGCATAATGATGACACAGCTCTTTAGGCATGGACGCATCCGCACAACGCGCGCCAAGGCTGATGCTATCCGCGCCGAGTCGGAAAAGCTGGTGACGCTGGCCAAGCGTGGCGTTGCCAAGCGCAATGCCGATCAGAGCGATAGCTACGAGCGGCGCCTGGCGGCCTCGCGCCTCCACGAAAGTGAAGTCGTCAAGAAGCTGTTCGATGAGATCGCACCGCGCTTCATGGAGCGGCAGGGTGGCTATACGCGCACCCTCAAGCTGGGCCCTCGTCAGGGCGATGCCGCTGAAATGGTGCTGTTGGAACTGGTCGATCAGGAGTAACGCCAAGTTCTGTGACAGCCACTTGCGAGCTGCGACGCTATCGTGCCATCATCGAGTATGATGGCACCGCCTATCGAGGGTTTCAGGTGCAGGCCAACGTCCGCACCATTCAGGGAGAACTGGAGCGAACCCTTGAGCGGTTGAGCGGTGACAGTGTGCGGATTGTGGCGGCCGGCAGAACGGATGCTGGAGTGCATGCTCGGGGCCAGGTGATCGCCTTTGACAGTGCCTGGCGGCACGGCCCGCAAGAGCTAGAGCGAGCGCTCAACAGCATATTGCCGCTGGATATCGTCGCGAGGCATGTTCAGGTAACGGCACAAGGGTTCCATCCGCGCTATGATGCGCAGAGCCGTGTGTATCTTTACAACTTATACGAGAGTCAAACGCGCATTCCCGTGCTAGACAGGCACCATGCCTGGCAACGTGCGGCGCTGGACCTTGATGCGATGGACCAGGCCGCCGCACTGTTGTTGGGAGAGCGAGATATGGCTGCCTTTGGGCAGGCCACAGTCGGCAAAGCCACTGTGCGCAAGCTCATCGAGAGCCGCTGGCGACGTGTAGAGGATCATCCCCTTCTTGCTGCCCCGCAAGAGGCGCTGGTCTATCAGTACGTTGTCGAGGCGAACGGATTCTTGCGGGGGATGGTTCGGCGCATCGTCAGCGGATTGCTCGCTGTCGGCGAGGGCCGGCTGACGCCCATGGCGTTTGACGAGATCATCGCGGCGAGGGATATCTCGCAGGCAGAACCACCGGCGCCAGCGTGCGGCCTGGTTCTGTGGCAGGTCAATTATCCGGACAGTTACCCCGATGGGCAGGCGGCGCCAGACGGCAGCGGCGCAGAGGCTTTGGCCCGGGGCGGGAGGAGTTGTTGAACGTGAAAACGCATGTGGTCAAAGCGGGCGACATTCAGCGCGAATGGTTCGTGGTCGATGCTCAGGGCGAGAACCTTGGGCGTCTGGCAACACGCATCGCGCACATTCTGCGTGGCAAGCACAAGCCGACCTTTACACCGGGCCTCGATGTGGGCGATTTTGTGATTGTCATCAACGCCGGCCAGGTGAGCGTCACTGGCAACAAGATGCAAGACAAAAAGTACTACAGCTACTCGCAGTACCCGGGCGGTCTGTCAGAAAAGACGCTGGAGACGGTGCTTGCCAGGCACCCCGAGCGCGTGGTAGAGCATGCCGTTAGAGGCATGCTACCCAAGAACAAACTCGGGCGAGCGATGTTCAAGAAGCTCAAGGTATACGCCGGCGGCACACATCCGCATCAGGCGCAGCAGCCCAAGCCGCTCGATCTGTAGCGTTCGGGCAAACTAGGAGGTAGAGACAGGTGGCAGAGTATTATCAGGGCTTGGGTCGACGCAAGACTGCGAGCGCTCGCGTGCGCCTCTATCCCGGTGAAGATGGGTTTGTGGTCAATGGCAAGCCGGCGACAGAGTTCTTTAGCCGTGTAGAAGACCTGGCGACTTGTATGCTACCGTTGCAGGTGGCCGAGCGCCTGGGGCGCTACGCTGTGTCAGTCAAGGTCGAGGGCGGCGGGGTCTCTGGGCAGGCTGGTGCCGTGCGTCACGGCATCGCCCGTGCACTGCTAGACGCAGAGCCAGAGTTGCGCCCGGTGCTCAAGCAGGCTGGCCTGCTGACCCGCGATCCGCGCGTCAAGGAGCGCAAAAAGCCCGGCCTCAAGCGTGCCCGCAAGGCACCGCAGTATACCAAGCGCTAGTTCTCGAGCGCAGTGAACAGAAGCGACAAGAGGGCGGGCCCTGGCCACGCCCTCTTGTCGTTTGAGGCGCGAGGGTAGCCCTACTGCCAGAACATCGGGCTGTACAGAGCCAGCCCTGCCGTGAGCGCCCAGAGGGCCAACGTTACCAGCATGGGTTTGTCGCTCAACACAATCTCTTCGGGCGCACCCCCCAGCCCACGGGCGTGCACCAGATAGAGGTAGCGAAAGATGCCGTATAGCACAAAGGGGATCGTCAGCATCATGCTGTGGTTCGCAGGCAGGTTGGGCGCCGAGAACGTATAGAACGAGTACGAGGCCAGCAAAGTGGCCGTCACCAGCGATGTCATAGTGTCGAGAAACTCGAGGTTGTACTCGCGCAGGCTAGAACGATGGTTGTCGGCCCCTTCGGCCAGAAGCAAAAGTTCGTGTCGGCGCTTGTTGATGGCGATGAACAGCGCCAGCAGCGTGCTGCACACGTATAGCCATGGTGAGAATCTCGTCACCTCTACGGCGACCGTGCCCGCAATAACCCGCAGCACAAAGCCCATAGCGATGGTCATCACATCGATGATGACGATGTTCTTGAGCCAAAAGCTGTAGGTCACCATGAGGGCCAGATAGGCCAACGAGACGATGCCAAAGGCCGTTCCCAGGGCAAACGCCGCCGCAATAGACAGGGCCATACACACTGCGGCCGCCCAGATGGCAACTGATGGCTTGAGGTCGCCAGAGGCGATGGGCCGGTGGCGCTTGGATGGATGCTGCCGATCCTTTTCGACATCAGCCAGGTCATTGATCAGGTAGACCGCGCTTGAGAGCAGGCAAAAGATGGCAAAGGCAGCCAGGCTGTGTACCAGGCGCACAAGCTCGAATGCCCGGCCGTCGAAAAAGACGCCAGCGAACACGAATACGTTCTTGGTCCACTGCCGCGGGCGCATGGTGCGTAACAGAGCCAGAAGCATTGTCTTTCACCCTGCGAGCCAAGTGATGGTTGATGATAGGCTATCCAGGGGTGGCATCCAAACGCATGGTCGAGAGACGGCGTGAGATTGACAAGGCGGCGATGCTTCCATAAGCTCAACGTGTGGCCAAGACAATGCGACTAGATGTACGTGTACACGAGCTGGGCCTGGCCGAGAGTCGTGAACAGGCCAAGCGCCTGATTCTGGCGGGCGAGGTTCTGGTCGATGGACAGTTGGTCGATCGTGCGGCCGCCAGGGTGTCGCTCGAAGCGCAGATCGAGGTCAGGGCGAAACCACCCTATGTCAGCCGTGGCGGGCTCAAGCTCGAGCACGCACTGGATGTCTTTGGCATCGAGGTCGCGGGCTTGGTGGTCGCCGACCTGGGAGCATCGACCGGCGGCTTTACCGACTGCATGCTGCAGCGCGGCGCCGCGCGCGTCTATGCCGTCGATGTGGGCTATGGACAGCTCCACTGGAGCCTGCGCCAGGACCCACGTGTGACAGTGATGGAGCGGGTGAACGCGCGCCATCTGCAGAGCCTGCCCGAACTGATTGATCTGGTGACCATCGACGCCTCATTCATTTCTTTGCGGCTGCTACTGCCCGCGGCCGGGCGGTTGCTCAGGCCAGAGGGCGCAGTGGTGGCTTTGATCAAGCCGCAGTTTGAGGCGGGTGCGCGGCTGGTGGGCAAGGGGGGCGTGGTGCGCGAGACGAGTGTGCACCGTTTGGTGCTGCACCGTGTTATCGAGAGCGCACTTGGAGAAGGTTGGACCTTGCGGGGCCTTACCCCTTCGCCGATCACCGGGCCCAAGGGCAACATCGAATTTCTGGTATGGTTCGATCACTCACAGCCAGTAGGTGAGACTTTGCTCACTACTGTTATCGACGCTGTGCTCTAGAAGCAGGAGAGATCCATGGGGTCCTGGCTGGCAGTCCCTACCAATCGTGTGCGTCTGGTGCTGGTGTCGCTGGTGATCTTGGTTGTGGCCTGGGTGGTGATCGCCGCCTGGGCTGCGCTGGTACCCTTCGTGTTCGGCCTGTTGGTCGCCTACATTCTATTGCCCGTGGTCAACTGGCTTGACGACCACGCACCCAGGTTCCTGCGTCGGCGGACGCTCGCGCGGCCGCTGGCTATTATCGTGGTCTACCTGGTTGTCATCGGCATCTTTGTTGGCATGATGGCCTTCTTCATCCCCGCCGTCATCGAACAGGGCAAGGTGTTTGGTCAGGCCGTGCCGCGCTATCTCGATCAGTTGGAGCAGCTCTACCTCTACGACTTTGCCGATTTCATGGAACGCATCCCAGCCGAGATCAGCGACCCCATCAACACCAACATCGAGCGAGCCATCGGCACCCTGGCCGATGCCATCCAAAAGGGCGTTGGGGGCACCATCAAGACCTTGTGGGACACCGTCAGCTTTATCATCGGCGTCGCCATCATCCCCTTCTGGATGTACTATGTCCTCAATGACAACCGGCGCCTCAAGCGTGGGTTCTACGCGATCTTTCCCGAAGCAGTCCGTGCCGATCTCGGCAACATCGAGCGCATCGTCGATAGCCTCCTGAGTTCTTACCTGCGCGGACAGCTCTTGCTCTGCGTGCTGGTGGGGGTGATGGCTACCATCGTGCTGGCCATCTTTCGCGTGGACATGGCGCTGTTGCTGGGCACGTTTGCAGCTGTCTTTGAGATTATACCCATCTTGGGGCCCTATCTGGGCGCCATACCAGCCGTGCTCATCGTCTTGCTCACAAATCCGGTCAACGCGATCTGGGTGGCGCTCTCTTTCGCAGGGATCCAGTGGATCGAAAACACCTTCATGGTGCCACGCATTTCGGGAGATGCGGTGCGCTTGCATCCGGCGCTGGTGATGATACTGGTGGTCATCGCAAGCCAGTTGGCTGGCGTGGTGGGTATGCTCTTTGTGGTGCCGTTGGCCGCTGTGTTTCGCGATGTGGTGCGCTACCTGCTCTTGCGTACCACCGAGCGCGGCAGTACTCCGGCGCTGGCCATGGAGAACCTGCGCGCTCGCCAGTGGTGAATGGCGCTGTAACCCTCTTGGCCCCCCTGGCCAGGTTCATGTATACTCGCGTGGGTGATAATCATGTCTAGAATACTCATTGATCCGCACAATACGCGCAATTTCTGCATTATCGCGCACATAGACCATGGCAAGTCGACGCTGTCCGACCGGCTCCTCGAGCATACGGGCACCATCGACACTCGTGTACATGCCGAGCAGTTTCTCGATCGTATGGATCTGGAGCGCGAAAAGGGCATCACCATCAAGGCCAAGGCCGTGCGCATGGTCTATGTGGCCCACGACAGCGACACGTACGAGTTGAATCTGATCGACACCCCGGGTCATGTTGACTTTAGCTATGAGGTCTCGCACGCCCTGTCGGCGTGTGAGGGGGCTGTGCTGGTGGTTGATGCCACGCAGGGCATTGAGGCGCAGACTCTGGCGAACCTGTACCTGGCCCTCGACCACGATCTCGATATCGTTCCGGTCATCAACAAGATCGACCTGCCCGGCGCCGAGCCAGACCGTGTGGCCGAAGAGATTGAGGCGCTGCTCGGTACGCCCGCCGAAGAGGTGCTACAGGTCTCAGCCAAACAGGGCATCGGTACCGCGGCGGTGCTCGAAGCCATTGTGCAGCGCATCAAGGCCCCCGTCTCGCAACCAGACAGGGCTCTGCGCGCCTTGATCTTTGATTCGCACTATGACCCGTATCGCGGGGTGATCGCCTATGTGCGGATCATGGATGGCGAGATCTTGCCCGATCAGCCGCTCAAGGTCATGTCAAACAGCAACGTCTTTGAACCCCTTGAGGTAGGCGTTTTTTCGCCGAACATGGTGCCGGTCGAGGCGCTTTCGGCGGGCGAGGTGGGCTATGTGGCCACTGGCCTCAAGAGTGTTCGTGATTGCCGTGTGGGAGATACCCTGACCGGCGCTCGCGCGGCAGCCGCAGAGCCTCTGCCAGGTTTTGACCCGCCCAAGCCGATGGTCTATGCCGGCATCTACCCGGTAAACAACGAGGACTATACCGATCTGCGCGATGCGCTCGAGAAGCTCCAGCTGAATGATGCTTCGCTGGTGTTCCAGCCCGAGTCGTCGATGGCACTCAACCTGGGGTTCCGCTGTGGCTTTTTGGGACTCTTGCATATGGAGATCGTGCAAGAGCGCCTGGAGCGCGAATATGATCTGGACTTATTGGCCACGGCTCCGAGCGTCGAGTATCAGGTGCTCAAGACCGATGGCGAGTTGCTGGAGGTAGACAACCCCGCCGACCTCCCTGATGGCTCTCAGATCGAAGAGATCGCTGAGCCGTGGATGCACATCAGCCTCTATACGCCCTCAGAGTACATCGGCACCTTGATGGAGTTGGCGACGTCGCGCCGCGGGCAGTTTGATCGTATGGAATATCTTGACGAACGGCGTGTGTTGCTGCACTTTGAGATTCCGCTGTCAGAGATCCTGATGGACTTTCATGACCAGATCAAGTCGCGTTCGCGGGGCTATGCCTCGATGGACTATCAATTCATCGGCTTTCGCGCGGGCAGCCTGGTCAAGATGGATGTCTTGCTCAACGGCGACCGTGTCGATGCACTATCGATGATCGTGCATGAAGAAATGGCCTATCTCAAGGGCAGCGCCCTGGCGCGACGCCTCAAGGAGGTCATCCCTCAGCAGATGTTCCCTGTGGCCATTCAAGCCGCAGTGGGCGGACGCGTGCTGGCGCGCACCAACGTCAAGGCGCTGCGCAAAGATGTGCTGGCCAAGTGCTATGGCGGCGATATCACGCGCAAGCGCAAGCTGCTCGAGAAGCAAAAAGAGGGGCGTCGGCGACTCAAGATGTTTGGCAAAGTCGAGCTGCCTCAAGAGGCCTTTATGGCTGTGCTCAAGCTGGACGAGTAGTGGCCGCGCCTTCGCCACACCAGCGGCCGCGGGTTGCAGAGCGCCATGCCGAGACGCTATCGGTGCTGGCGCTCCTGTTCATCTGTCTGCTGGCACTGGGGTTGCGTCTCTATGGTGCAGATTGGGATCAGGGTTACTTTTTCCACCCCGACGAGCGGCAGGTCTTTTACGTCACCGAAGAGCTGCAGCTGCCCAGCCCCCTCACGTGGCAGGCCCTGCTAGACCCCGAAAGCAGCTGGAATCCCGACTTTTTTGCCTACGGCTCGCTGCCGATGTACCTGCTTCGCATCGTCGCTGATCTGCTCAAGCATGCGTCGCCAGCCTACGACGTGCGCTATGCCTACTACCTGGTGGCGCGGGGCCTTTCGGCGTTGTTCGACACCGTGACCGTGATGCTGGTGTATGCCCTGGCCAAGCGCCTGTACGGGCGTGGGGTAGCCTTGCTGGGGGCGCTCTTCACCGCTCTGGCGGTGCTGCATATCCAGCTCAGCCACTTTTACACTGTCGACACACTGCTGACCTTTTTCGCCCTCGCGGTGCTCATGGCGGCGGTGCGCCTGGCACAAGAGGGCGGTGTCTGGTCGGCGCTGCCCATCGGGGTGGCGCTGGGCGCTGCTATTGCCACCAAGGTCAGTGCGGCGCCGCTGTTGGGCATCGTCGCCCTGGGCTGGCTCCTGGCAGCGCGTCGGGCCGAGGGACCGTTAGAGCCGCGCGCGGCCTGGGGGGCGATACTGCTATCAGCAGTGGTGGCGGCGCTCGTCTTTGTGCTGAGCATGCCGTATGCCCTGATCGATTTCGAGGACTTTTACATCGGTGTGGCGCGTGAGAGCCTGATGGTGCAGGGCGGCGTCGACTGGCCCTACACCCGACAGTACATCGGCACCTTGCCATATGTGTATCTGGCCTGGCAGACCACCAAATGGGCGCTGGGCTTTCCGCTTGGCGTTGCCGGCTTTGCCGGTGCTCTGTGGGCCTGCTGGGCGCAGCTGCGCCGTCTGGTTGTCTTGCGCCTGCGTGCGCTTGACGCCGAGCTGCTCCCAGTTGTGTGGTTCGTGGTCTACTTTGGCCTGGTGGGCGCTTTTCACACAAAGTTCTTGCGCTATATGTTGCCCGTGCTGCCGCTGCTTTGCATGTGGGCGGCCAGGCTCTGCCTCAGACTGTGGCAAGCGCGTGCCGTGGGCGGCGTTCGCTGGGGGCGTGCCATACTGCCGCTGGTAGCGTCGGGTGCCGCTTTTTATGCCGGCGCCTTTATGAACATCTACCGTCACGAACACACCTGGATTCGCGCCACCCAGTGGATCTGCGCCAACTATGCGCCCAGCCGCGCCATCATGGTCGAGACCTGGGATGATCCCTTGCCGCTCTTGCAGGGCCAGGGAGAGCTGCGCTGTACCGCAGGGCACGTCTTTCAGTTCTTTGAGGCGCACGACGAGGACTCGAAGCAAAAGCTCGAGGAGTTGCTCGACCTGTTGACCCGCAGCGACTATGTCAGCATCTCGTCGAACCGACTCTACAACGCCTTGCCACGGCTGAATGAGCGCTTTCCCCTCACCTCTCGTTACTATGAACTGCTGTTTAGCGGGCAGCTTGGCTTTGAGCTGGTGCACTATGAGGACACGCAGCCATCACTGTGGGGCCTGACCCTGGCCAACGACACCTTCAGTAACCCCGATTTACCAGTGCCCGCGCTCATCGCACAGCAGCAGGCTGACTTGCGCATCAACCTGGGCCGTGCCGACGAGAGCTTTACCGTGTACGACCACCCCAAACCGCTCATCTTTCAGCGCACCAGCACGCCCAGTCGAGAGGAGCTCTTTGCGCTCTTTGCAGACGTGGCGCAGAGCTTGCCCGATACTGCTACAGACGAATAGCGCGGCCGTTTGGTGGGCCGTGGCGCGAGTGATATACTCGCCGCGTCATGTCTGCCAACAAGGGTAAAAGACAGCGTCGCGGCGCCGTGCTGATCGGGCTGCTGATCAGCTTCCTCTCTCTGGGATACGCCCTCTGGGTGATCCAATGGTCAGAGCTGTGGGCAGCATTGTCGCAGGCCAACTATCTCTGGCTCATCCCCGCCTTTATGGTGATTTTCGCCGTGAGCTGGGTGCGCGCTTTTCGCTGGCGATTGCTGATGCACCCCACCAACAACGTGCCGTTGCGCCGCATGTACAACTTTGTGAACATCGGCTATCTCTACAACAACATCCTGCCGGCCAAGGCAGGCGAGGTCATTCGCGCCTATCTGGCGGGCAGAGAGGTCGACGGTGGCATCGGCAAGGCTTTCTCAACGCTGCTCATCGAGCGGTTGTTGGATGTGTTGTGTGCTGTGGTGATCATGCTCCTGCTTTTGCCCTTTACGCC
>JAAYDS010000461.1 GCA_012729155.1 Chloroflexota bacterium
CGCCGGCGGTGCACGGCGTGATGGGCGGTAGCGCCGGCCGCTATGTGATCACCGAGTGGGCGCGAGGATCGCGCGGCATCGTCATTGCCTGCGAGATCGCCGATGTGATGCAGGCCATCTGGAACCTGCTCGAGGCGGGCGATAAAGACGCCGCTGGTGATCTCTTTGAGCACGCGCTGCCGGCGATCGATCTCGAAGGGCTGATGGGCATGGCCTTTGCCAAAGAGATCATGATGCGCCGCGGCGTGTTCACCAACCATCGCGTGCGTCTGCAGAGCCGTCCGCTCGACGCCGACGACCTGCGAGAGATCGACCGTGTGTGGGAGCGTTTGCAGCCACACCTCTTGTGGCATATCTGACGATCAGAGGAAGGATGCGCACTGTGTCTGAACCGAGTGCGATCGAACGTGCCGAGAACGCCGTCAACACCTATTCGCGCCCCTCGCAGCTCAAGATCACCGATCTGCGTATGGCGGTGGTGGCAGCCAACTATGACTATCCACTGATCCGCATCGACACCAACCAGGGCATCTATGGTCTGGGCGAGGTGCGCGATGCGGGCCACAAGGAGAACGCGCTGCAGTTCAAGAGCATGCTCGTAGGGCAGAACCCCTGCAACATCGACATGCTATTCAGCGCCATCAAGCCGTTTGGCAACTGGGGGCGCGAGGGCGGCGGCGTTTCGGGCATCGAAATCGCCCTGTGGGACCTGATCGGCAAGGCCTATGGCGTGCCCTGCTGGCAGTTTCTGGGGGGCAAGTATCGCGACAAGGTGCGCATCTATGCCGACACGCCTCAGCCGCAAGCGCCCACGCCCGAGGGCTATGCCGAGCGCGTCAAGGGGCGTTTCGAGTTGGGGCTCACCTTTGTCAAGTTCGATGTGGGCATTCATCTGCTGCGCGACGTAAGCGGCGCGCTGGTCGGCTCGCGTTCGCCCTATGACTTGCCCATCGGCCATGCCGCCAGGCGCCAGGCCAAAGGGCTGGTGGGCGCCCAGGTGACCGATCGCGGTCTCGCGCGTCTGAGCGAGATTGTGGCGGCCGTCCGCCAGGCCGTGGGGCCCGAGCTGCCACTGGCCATCGACCACTTTGGGCCCATCTCGGTCAAAGACGCCATTCGCATCGGCAACGCCCTCGAGCCCTATAGCCTCTCGTGGCTCGAAGACATGCTGCCCTGGACCGATGTCGAGGGCAACCGCCTCGTCACGCGCGCCATCAATACGCCAACGCTCAACGGAGAAGATATCTACCTGCTCGAGGGCTGGCGCGAGATGATCGAGCAACGCGCCATCGACATCATCCAGCCCGATCTGCTCACGGCGGGTGGCATGCTCGAGACGAAACGGATCGCCGACTATGGCGAGGCCCACGGCCTGCCCACGGTGCTGCATTGTGCCAGCTCTCCCATCGGGTTTATGGCCAACGTGCACTGCGCTGCGGCGACGTCGAGCTTTATCGCTCTCGAAAGTCACTGGCTCGATCTGCCTTTCTGGCTCGACCTGGCCACTGGCCTCGATCAGCCGCTCATCCAGGATGGCTATGTGACTGTGCCCGACAAGCCGGGCCTGGGCGTCGACCTCAATCTCGAAGCGGTGGAAGCCAATCTGCGCTGGCCTGGCCTGTTTGAGCCCACCTCTGCGTGGGATTATCCCAAGCTGGGTTTCTGGCAGCCCGACCGTCGCTGGGATCGCTAGGCCACACCCATACGACATCGAGGAGAGCCCTATGGACGTTCGACACAAGCCGCTCTACCACTATGCGCCGCCGCGCAACTGGATCAACGACCCTAACGGCATGATCCACTGGCAGGGGGTCTATCATCTCTTTTACCAGTACGTGCCCTTTTCAGCGGGCAACGGTGTCAAGCACTGGGGCCATGCGGTGAGCACCGACCTGGCTCGTTGGTCGCCCCGACCCATAGCGCTCTCACCCACGCCTGGCGGCCCTGACAAGGATGGGGTGTGGAGCGGCTGCGCCATCGATTGGGATGGGCTGCCGCTCGCCTTTTACACCGGCGTCTTTCCCGAACAGCAGTGTTTGGCTGTGGGCGACGACGCCCTCGAGCGCTGGACCAAATATGATGGCAACCCCATTATCGCCGCGCCACCCGGGGGGCTAGAGGTGACGGGCTTTCGTGACCCCTGTGTCTGGCGCGAGCCCGACGGCTGGCGCCTTGCCCTGGGCTCGGGGCGCAAAGGCGGCCTTGGGCTGGTGCTCCTCTATCGCTCCGACGATCTGCTGCACTGGGAGTATCTGCACCCCCTGTACGAAGGAGAGAGCGCCGAGACGGGCCGGGTGTTCGAGTGCCCGAACTTTTTCGCACTAGGCGGGCAGCATGTGCTGATCACCTCGCCCATCCCGCTGGCACGGGCCATCTACTTTGCCGGCGAATACAGCGAGGGTCGCTTTGCGCCGATGCGCTGGGGCGAGGTGGATGCTGGTGGCGCCCTCTATGCCCCTCAGTACATGATCGATGCGCTCGGACGCCGGCTGCTGATCGGCTGGCTGTGGGAAGAGCGCCCCGAAGTGCAATACATGGCTGCGGGCTGGTCGGGCGTGATGTCGCTGCCGCGAGTGCTCTCGCTGGCTGACGATGGTGCCCTGTGCAGCGCTGTGGCCCCCGAGGTGGATGCCCTGCGCGAGGGCGTGCTCCATCAAACCGCGTTGGCGCTTGATGACGAGACCGTGCCCTTGCCGCAGGCCGCGGGCGATGCCATCGAGCTTTGCGCCCACTTTGCGGTGGGCAGCGCAAGCCAGGTGGGCATCGAGGTGTTGCGCTCACC
>JAAYDS010000083.1 GCA_012729155.1 Chloroflexota bacterium
ACGCTCTACGAAATGCGCCCCGGGCAGTCGACACCTGCTCACCAGACTGATCAGCTTGCCGAGTTGGTCTGCAGCAATTCGCTTGGCTCTGCGCTGCCAGATCGCGCACCTGGTCTGCTCAAGAACGAGTTGCGGATGTTCGGTTCGCTCATCCTCGCTTGTGCGGCAGAGTGCGCTGTGCCGGCGGGCGGCGCACTGGCCGTGGGGCGCGAGGCCTTTAGCCGCCGCGTTACCGAGCGCATCGTTGGCCATCCGCGCATTCAGGTGGTGCGTCAGGAGGTTGCGCGCGTACCGGCGGCGGGCCTTACCATCGTGGCAAGCGGGCCGCTCACCTCTGCTGCCCTCGCTGACGACCTCGTGAGGCTGGCGGGTGAGGCGCAACTCTACTTTTATGACGCCATGGCGCCCATCGTTATGGCCGAGTCTATCGACATGTCTGTCGCCTTTCGTGCTGCGCGCTACGGGCGCGGCAGCGATGACTATATCAACTGCCCTCTGGACGAGCAGACCTATCGCACCTTTGTGTACGAGCTCGTGCATGCTGAGCGGCTACCGCTACGGGACTTTGAGCGCGAGGACCAGCGCTTTTTCGAGGCCTGTTTGCCCATCGAAGTGCTGGCCGAGCGTGGCGACCGGGCCCTGGCCTATGGGCCGCTGCGGCCGGTGGGGCTTAGAGACCCGCGCACTGGTCAGCGTCCCTATGCTGTGGTGCAGTTGCGGCAAGACAATCTCGCTGGCACGCTCTATAATCTGGTAGGCTTTCAGACCAACCTGCGCTGGGGCGAACAGAGGCGCGTCTTTGGCCTGATTCCTGGGCTCGAGCGCGCTGAATGGGTACGCTATGGGCAGATGCACCGTAACACCTACCTCAATGCGCCCGTACTACTGCGCCCCACGCTGCAATGGCACGACCGTGACGATCTCTTTGTCGCCGGGCAGATCAGCGGCACCGAGGGATATGTGGGCTCGACGGCCAGCGGCCTGGTGGCAGGGATCAATGCCGCGCGTTTGGTGGCTGGCCAGGAGCCGCTCCGTTTCCCGCCTACGACCATGCTCGGCGCGCTGCTGCGCTACATCTCGACGCCGCAAGAGGCGGCCTTTCAGCCGATGAAGCCCAACATGGGGCTGCTGCCCGAACTGGTGGGGTGGCGCGGCCGCAAGCGCGATCGCAATGCCGCCTATGCCGAACGCGCCCTCACAGATCTTGCGGCGTTTCGCGCAGAGCACGACCTGCCCGAAGGCCAACGCTCATGAGAACCGGATTCGCCAGAGTGGCATCACTCCTGTTGGCGCTTGTCCTGCTCGTCGGCTGCCAACCGGCCAGTTTCTCTGGAAGGCAGGCGTTCAAGCACGTCAAGGCGCTCGACGCGTTGGGGCCACGCTACGTGGGCAGCGAGGCCAACCAGGCCGCCGCTGACTATATCGCCAAAACGCTTGAGGAGTATGGCTGGGAAGTGACGCGACAAAACCTGGCCTACGGCGGCGAGCGGCTTCAGAACGTGATTGCCACCCGCGGGACGGGGCCGACGGTGCTCTTGGGCACCCACTATGATACGCGTCCGATCGCCGAAAACGATCGTGCAGAGCCCACCAGCCCCGTGCCGGGCGCCAACGATGGCGGCAGTGGCGTGGGCGTGCTGCTCGAGCTCGCCAGAACGCTCGATCCGGCCATCACGGCAGAACGCAGCGTGATGCTGGCCTTTTTTGATGGCGAGGACCGTGGCGGGATCGATGGGTGGGAATGGGCCGTTGGGGCGCGTCATCTGGCGCGGCAGTTGGCCAACGATGCCAACTCACGGCCTGAATGGGTGCTTATCGTTGATATGGTGGGCGACGCGAACCAGGAGCTGTTCTGGGAGTGGAGCTCGTCAGTCTCGCTGAATGAGACGGTGTGGCGAGTAGCGCATGATCTGGGCTACGAACAGCAGTTTGTGGCGCGGCACAAGCATTACCTGATCGCCGACCACACGCCCTTTGCCGAGATGGGCATGCAGGCGGCGATTCTCATTGACTTCGACTATCCCTACTGGCACACCCGCCAAGACACCTTGGACAAGATCAGTGTCGATAGCCTCCAAAGGGTTGGCGATGTGATAACGGCTTTTGTGCAGCAGCAGTAAAGCACCGATACCACACCAGAGGAGGCCACGAGCATGAAAATCGCTGACCGCATCAAGAACCTGCCGCCCTATGTCTTTGCCACAGTGGAGGCCAGGATCGCGGCCAAAAAAGCCGCGGGTGTCGATGTGATCAGTCTCGGCATCGGCAGCCCAGACCTGCCGGCGCCGAGGCCCATCATCGATGCGATGTATCAGGAAGCTCTCAAACCCAACACTCACGGCTATGCTGGGTATTACGGCACTGCACAACTGCGCAATGCTATCTGCACCTACTATGGCAAGCGGTTTGGCGTCGAGCTTGACCCCGAGAGCGAGGTGCGGCCCCTGATCGGCTCTAAAGAGGGCCTGGCTAACATGGCGTTGGCCTTTGTAGACCCCGGCGACATCGTGCTCGCGTCTGACCCGGGCTATCCCACCTACCGCATGGGCGCGGTGATGGCAGGCGGCGACTTTTATGCGGTGCCGCTGCTCGAGGAGAACAACTGGCTGCCAGTGTTGGAGGATGTCCCGAGCGACATCGCGGCTCGTGCGACGATGCTGTGGCTTAACTATCCCAACAACCCCACGGGTGTGGGCGCTCCGCTGGACTTTATGCAGAGGGCTGTGGACTTTTGCCGCGAGTACGACATCGTACTCTGCTACGACAACCCGTACTGCGACCTGGTGTTTGATGGCTATGTTGCGCCCAGCATTCTGCAGATCCCCGACGCCAAGGATGTTGCCGTCGAGTTCAACTCGCTGAGCAAGACCTATAACATGGCCGGGTGGCGCGTGGGCATGGCCGTGGGCAATGCCCAGGCCATCGATGCGCTGACCACCATCAAGACGAATGTTGACTCGGGCATCTTTTTGCCGCTACAGGCGGCGGCTGCTGTGGCGCTCACTGGCGACCAGTCGTGGATCGCCGAGCGCAACCTGATCTACCAGCGGCGACGCGATATCATCCTGGACTGGTTGCCCAGGCTCGGCATGAGCGCGCAGCCGCCCCAGGGTGGGTTGTATGTATGGGCCAGGGTGCCTGCGGGCGTAGATTGCGAGGCCTATGCCATCGAGATGCTGGACAAGGCTGGCGTCTGGCTCACGCCAGGCACTGCCTTTGGCGAGTATGGGGATGGCTTTCTGCGGCTATCAGTCTGTGTCCCCGACGAACGCCTTATCGAGGCAGGAGAGAGACTATCAAGCGTGTAACAGACCCCAGGTGGGCTGAACAGCGCCAGACCAGGGCGGCGCGCGAACGCGCGGTCCTGGTTGGCGTCGAGGTGCACGGCCGCGAGGCTCTATTGACTCTGGACGAATCTCTTGACGAACTGGAGCGGCTTACGGCCACAGCAGGAGCTGTGGCCGTAAGCCGGGTGACACAGCGGCTTGATGCGATCAACCCGGGCACCTACATCGGCTCGGGCAAGCTGCAAGAGGTCAAGGCGTTGCTCCACGAGTTCGACGCCGACCTCGTCATCTTTGACGACGAACTCTCGGCCGCGCAACTACGCAACATCGAGCGCGAGCTGGACTGCAAGGTGCTCGATCGCACCGCGCTGATCCTGGACATTTTTGCGATGCGCGCCAACACCCGTGAGGCTGCGCTGCAGATCGAACTGGCGCAGTATGCCTATCGGCTGCCTCGGCTCACGCGGCAGTGGACGCACCTCTCGCGCCAGGCCGTCGGCGGGGTGGGGCTACGCGGCCCTGGCGAGACGCAGCTCGAGATCGACCGCCGTGAGATTCAGCGACGCATGAGCCAGATTCGTGCTGAACTGGAGCATGTGCGCCAGCAGCGGGGGCTACGCCGACGGCGCCGACGACGCACGGGCATCTCGGTGGTCTCGATCGTCGGCTACACCAACGCCGGCAAATCGACACTGCTCAATGCCCTGTCGGGCAGCGAGGTGCTGGCCGAGGACAAGCTATTCGCCACGCTCGATCCAACGACCAAGAACGTTGTGTTGCCCGACGGCAAGCGGGTGCTGTTCACCGACACCGTAGGCTTTATCCAAAAGCTACCCACAGAGCTGGTCGTGTCGTTTCGAGCCACACTCGAAGAGGTGCACGAGGCTGACCTTCTGGTGCATGTGGCCGATGCGAGCGACACGAACGTCGTCGAGAAGGTGATCGCCGTCGAGCAGGTGCTTGCAGAGATCGGCGCTGGTGACAAGCCGGTGCTGATGGTGCTGAACAAGATCGACCTGGTCGATCCCGATGTGCTCTCTCGCTCCAGTCATGAACGGTTCAGCGCGGCCATGCCGCCACTGATGCGTCTACGCGAGCGCTATGCTGAACCGGTGTTGATCTCGGCGGAGCAGGGAGTTGGTTTGGGAGAGCTGCTGGCCGCCGTCGCTCATGCCCTGGCCGCCACGATGATGGCGGTAGAGACGGTCATACCCTATGACATGGGCGATGCGCTCAACCTATGGCACGAGCATGGCCTGGTGGACACGCTGGACTATGCCGACGATGGCATCCACGTGACGGGCAGGCTGCCACGCTGGGTGGCGGGGCGCCTGGGGCTACTGCCCGATCGCGACGAAGACGACATCGCTGCCGAGCCGCTAATGTCGGCGCTAGACTAGACGCCCAGCACTTGGGATACTTGGGATACTGTTTGGGATATGACCGGCTAGCCCGGCACAGCGCCGCGGTTTCCGCGCTGCAGGTAGCCCAGGCCAGCGAAAAAGAGCTGCAGATTGTCGAGCGTGCGCTGGCGCCAGGCCGGCGCGTTGTAGAACCCGTGGCGCTCTCCAGTTGCCTCAAGCAGTGCCACATGATTGCCGGCGGCTAGCATCTGTGCGCGGAACTGCCTGGCCTGGCGAAAGGGGATCACCTCGTCGTCGGTGCCATGGGTCAGCCATGTGGGCGGCAGCCCTGGCCTGATGTGCCGCAGCGGCGCTAACCGCTCGGCGATGGCCAGATCGCCAAAGCGCGCTGCAAGCGTCTGGTCATGGCTGGCATCGAGCACAGGGTTGAACAGCACCAGGGCATTGGGCGCTGAGGAAATGGTGAGATCCTCTGACGGGTCTTCATAGCCCGGTATGATGCCGGCGCAGGCCGCAACATGCCCGCCTGCCGAGCCGCCCGCAGCCACCAGTCGGTTCGGGTCGAGCCCCAACTCACGGCAATGCTGTCGCAACCAGCGAATGGCGCTCTTGCCATCTTCAACGCAGGTTGGCGCCAGCACGGCATGGCGCGACATGGTGCGATAGTCCACACAAAAGCAGACCATGCCCAGATCGGCCAGGGCGTGCGCGTGGTGGGCAAACTGCGTAGGCGTGCCACTGACCCAGCCCCCACCAAAGAAGAAGGCGACGCCCACACGCAGATCGCTCTCAGACCAGTCGTCGGGCAAGTAGGGCGTGATCACCAGCAGACCCTGTGGCGTCTCTTTGTAGACCAGCGACTGGTGCACGTAGCTCATCGCGACCTCCCCTGGCTACTAGTGGTGGAACAGCCGCAGGCCCGTAAAGGCAAGCACCATCCCATACTCGTTGCAGGCTGCGATTACCTCGGTATCCTGCACCGAGCCGCCGGGCTCGGCAACATAGCCAACGCCGCTGGCCGAGGCACGGTCGATCGAGTCGCGGAAGGGGAAAAAGGCGTCGGAGCTGAGCGCTACGCCTTGCACCTGGTCTAGCCAGGTACGGCGCTCCTGAGCGTCGAGTCTGGCAGGAACCTCACCAAAGTTCGCCTCCCAGGCTACCTGTTCGGCTGGAGTAAGGTCGCCACCCAGATAGACGTCGATGGCGTTGTTGCGGGCCGCACGGTTA